>JBEKZK010000400.1:0-4952 GCA_049509935.1 Xanthobacteraceae bacterium
GCATGCCGACGCCGTTGCGGGCCACCCTCTCGCGGCCCGCAGCGCGGTGGGGACGAGGCGGCGGATGGCTTTGGGCGACGCTCGCTGCGGCCGTGCTGGCGATCGCCGGCGCCGCGCCTGCCGACGCCCAGTCGTCGTCGTTGGACGATCTCGTCTCTGCCGTCGTGCACATCAAGGCGACGATCAACCGCGACGGGTCGACGGTACAGACGCTCGGCCCCCAGCGCGAAGGGTCGGGCATCGTCATCGATGCCGGCGGGCTGGTGCTCACCATCGGCTACCTGATGGTCGAGGCCGAATCGATCGAGGTGAGCACCAACGCGGGCCGGACCTTCTCGGCGGAGGTGGTCGGGTACGATCCGGAGAGCGGTTTCGGGCTGTTGCGGACCAGCGAGGCGCCGAAGATCGAGCCGATCGGGCTCGGCAAGTCGGCGGCGCTGCACGACGGCGATCCCGTCCTGATCGCGAGCGCCGGCGGCGCCAGCATGGTGATGCCGGCCCGTGTGGTCTCGCGGCGCGCGTTCGCGGGCGGCTGGGAATATTTGCTCGACCAGGCGATCTTCACCGCGCCGCCGCACCCGGAATGGAGCGGCGCCGCCCTGATCAGCCGCGACCGCAAGCTCGTCGGGGTCGGCTCGCTGATCGTCGAGGACTCCACCGGAGACAATGACAAGAAGCCCGGCAACATGTTCGTCCCGATCGACCTGCTGCCGCCGATCCTCGGCGACCTGATCGCGGACGGCCGCGCCTCCGGACCGGCCCATCCGTGGCTCGGCATGTACACCGAGGAGACCCACGGGCGCCTGGTGGTGAGCCGCGTGACGCCGGGCGGTCCGGCCGAGAAGGCCGGCCTGCACTCCGGCGATGTCCTCGTCGGCGTCAACGGCGAGGCCGCCAAGAGCCTCGCCGACCTCTATCGGCAGATCTGGATGCAGGGAACCGCGGGCGCGAGCATCGGGCTCGACGTGCGACACGGCGACGGCACCCGCCGCCTCGACGTGAGGTCGATCAACCGGCTCGATCTTCTGAAGCTGAAATCGACGCTGTGATGGCGGTCACGGCGGCGGCGCGCCTGACGCTGGTGCTCGGCGGCGCGCGGTCGGGCAAGAGCCGCCACGCCGAGCAGCTGGTGACCGGGCTGCCGCCGCCATGGATCTATGTCGCGACCGCCCAGGCGCTCGACGACGAGATGGCGTCGCGGATCGCCGAGCACCGGGCCCGACGCGACCGGCGGTGGCGCACCGTCGAGGCGCCGCGCGATCTGGCGCGGACGATCGACGGCGCCGAGGGGGCGCCGGTGCTGATCGACTGCCTGACCCTGTGGCTGACCAACCTGATGCTGGCGGACGCCGACCTCGACAGCGAGATGTCGCGTCTCGAGGAGGCGCTCGGGCGCGCCGGCGGCCCGGTCGTGCTGGTCGCCAACGAGGTCGGGCTCGGCATCGTGCCGGACAACGCGCTGGCGCGGCGGTTTCGCGATGCGGCGGGCCGGCTCAACCAGCGCATCGCGGCGCGTGCCGACCGCGTCGTCATGATGGTGGCAGGGCTTCCTCTCGAGGTGAAACATGACCAAGCCGGTCGATGACGCCGCCGCCGAGCGCCACCGCGCCAAGATGGCCCGGCGCAAGGCGGTGCAGGACGCCGAGGTCGCGGAGAAGAGCATCGAGAAGGGCCTGCTGATCGTCCACACCGGGCCCGGCAAGGGCAAGTCGACCGCCGCCTTCGGGCTGGCGCTGCGCATGCTCGGTCGGGGCCATCGCGTCGCCGTCGTGCAGTTCATCAAAGGCGCCTGGCACACGGCGGAGCGCGACGCCCTTGCGGCGTTCGGCGACCGCCTGGTGTGGCACACCATGGGCGAAGGCTTCACCTGGGAGACCCAGGATCTGGCACGCGACATTGCGGCGGCCGGCCGGGCGTGGGACAAGGCGCGCGAGCTGATGGCGGATCAAAGCTTCGGGCTCGTCATCCTCGACGAGCTCAACATCGCGCTGCGCTACGACTATCTGGACCTCGCCGCCGTGGTCGCGACGCTCGGCGGCCGGCGCGCGGGGCTGCACGTCGTGGTCACCGGCCGCAACGCCAAGCCGGAGCTGATCGCAGCCGCCGACCTGGTGACCGAGATGACGCTGGTCAAGCACCATTTCGCCGCCGGCGTGAAGGCGCAGCCCGGCATCGAGTTCTGATCGCGATGGCGGCGCGCGCGCTGATGTTCCAGGGCACCGGATCGGACGTCGGCAAATCGCTGATCGTCGCCGGGCTGGCGCGCGCCTTCGCCAATCGCGGGATGGCGGTGCGGCCGTTCAAGCCACAGAACATGTCGAACAATGCGGCGGTGACGGCGGACGGCGGCGAGATCGGGCGGGCCCAGGCGCTCCAGGCGCGCGCCGCCCGCGTGGCTGCGAGCGTGCACATGAACCCGGTGCTGCTCAAGCCGCAGAGCGAGACCGGCGCCCAGGTGGTGGTCCACGGACGGGTCGTCGGCAGCGCCCGGGCGGCCGCCTATCAGCAGATGAAGCCGGACCTGATGCGATCGGTGCTGGACAGTTTTGAACATCTGCGGCGCGACGCCGACCTGGTGCTGGTCGAAGGCGCCGGCAGCGCCTCGGAGGTCAACCTGCGCGCCAACGACATCGCCAACATGGGGTTTGCGCGCGCCGCGGACGTGCCGGTTGTGCTGATCGGCGACATCGAGCGTGGCGGCGTGATCGCCAGCCTCGCCGGCACCCGGGCGGTGCTCGATCCGGCCGATGCCGCGATGATCCGCGGGTTTCTGGTCAACCGGTTCCGCGGCGACCCGACGCTGTTCGAGGACGGCATGCGGACCATCGCGCAGATCACCGGGTGGCCGGCGCTCGGCCTGGTGCCGTATTTCGCCGATGCCCGTCTGCTGCCCGCCGAGGACGCGCTGGCGCTCGACCGGCCGCGGCACCGCAACGCCGGGGCGCGGATCGTCATCGCGGTGCCGATCCTCCCGCACATCGCCAATTTCGACGACCTCGATCCGCTCGAGGCCGAGCCCGCGGTCGACCTGGTGCGGGTGAAGCCACCAGGCGCGCTGCCGGGCAACGCCGATCTCGTCGTGCTGCCGGGCTCGAAGGCGACGATTGCGGATCTGGCGGCGCTGCGTGCGGCGGGCTTCGACATCGACATCGCGGCGCACGTCCGTCGCGGCGGCCTGGTGCTGGGGATGTGCGGCGGCTACCAGATGCTCGGCCGCGCGATCGCGGATCCCGACGGCTTCGAAGGACCGCCGGCGACGGCGCAAGGCCTCGGCCTGCTCGACGTCACGACGGTGCTCGCCGGCGACAAGCGGCTCGAGCCGGCGAGCGGCGAAGCCGGCGGCGCGCCGTTTTCCGGCTACGAGATGCATATGGGGGTCACGACCGGGCCGGATTGCGCAAGACCGTTCGCGAGGCTCGCCGACGGCACGCCGGAAGGGGCGGTGTCTCCCGACGGGCGGGTGATCGGCACCTACGCGCACGGCCTGTTTGCCGACGACCGGCAGCGTTCGGCGTGGCTGACACGGCTCGGCGCGGGACCCGCTGCGATCGCCCACGATGCGCTGATTGAGGACACGCTCGATCGGCTCGCCGCGCATCTGGCCGCGCACGTCGACCTCGATCGGCTGCTGGCGCTCAGCCGATGATCAGCGCCAGCGCGGCAACGAGGCCGATCAGGAGCGCGTCGGCCCGGCGATAGAGCGCAAGCGCGGCGCGGATGTCGGCGGCCGTCGCCGCCGACCGGCCGTCGCCCATGGCGGCGTCGTCGACGGTCACGCCGGCGTAGACGCGAGGGCCGGCGAGCCGGAGCCCGAGCGCGCCCGCCATGGCGGCTTCCGGATAGCCCGCATTGGGGGAGCGGTGGCGCGGTGCGTCGCGGATCACCGCGCGCCACGCGCCCGGCGCCGACGCGCCGGGGGTCACTGCGGCGGCTGCCACGATGAGGAGCGCGGCGAGCCGGGAGGCCGGCAGATTGACGAGATCGTCGAGCCGCGCCGCCACGCAGCCGAACGCGGCATGACGAGGCGTGCGATGGCCGACCATGCTGTCGGCGGTGTTGACCGCCTTGTAGGCGGCGCCGCCCGCGAGCCCGCCGACGGCGAGCCACAGGACTGGCGCGACGATCCCGTCGGAGAAATTCTCCGCCAGGCTCTCGATCGCGGCGCGCGCGACGCCGGCCTCGTCCAGTACATCCGGGTCGCGCCCGACGATGTGCGCCACCGCGCGGCGGCCGGCCGGGAGGCCGGCGGTTTCGAGCGCGCTCGCCACGTCGGCCACGTGCCGGTGCAGGCTGCGCTGGGCGATCAGCGTGCTGGCGAGGAGGGCGACCGCGACGACGCCGTACGGGAGCAGCAGCAGCCCGCGCTCCAGCAAGACCGCGACGCCCACCACCACGACGAGGAGCACGAGGACCGCGACGCCGCCCGCGGCCTGCCGCGCGGCGTCGCCAAGCGTCTCCCGGTTGAGCATCCTGTCCAGGGCGGCGATCAGGGCGCCGATCCAGGTCACCGGATGACCGATTGCGCGCACCAGCCGATCGGGATAACCGACGACGACCTCGATCAGGAGTGCCAGCAGGGCGAGCAGCGGTGACATGAGGTCCGACTTGCTATCAGAAGATCGAGGTCGTCGCATGGACTCACACGATCCGCCGCCGCTGCTGCACGGGGGCACGTCGAGCGCGTATTCGGCGTGCGCTCAAGTCCGCTCCGGGCGCACCAATTTCACGGCGCTGCGGCCCTGTAGCTCAGAGGCAGAGCGCCAGGTTGTCAACCGGAAGACGGGGATCGATACCCCGTAGGGTCTCCATCTCGTCTAGGTGTAGCTCAGTCCAGCAGAGTGCTCGCCTCGGACGCGGGAGGCCGCGGGTTCAAGTCCCGCACCCAGACCAATTCTCCAGCCTTGCGCGGGCGGGTCGGGCAGGATCCGTGCGGTCTCATAGACCGTTTCAAG
>JBEKZK010000401.1:0-4945 GCA_049509935.1 Xanthobacteraceae bacterium
GCTCAAGCCACGGAGTCTCGACACCATCGTCGCCACCAACCTCCACGCCGATATCCTGTCCGATCTCGCCGGCGCGCTCGCCGGCAGTCTCGGGGTGGCGCCGACCGCCAATATCGACCCGGAGCGCCGCTTTCCGTCGATGTTCGAGCCGATCCACGGCTCGGCCTTCGACATCACCGGAAAGGGCATCGCCAATCCGGTCGCCAGCTTCTGGACCGCGGCGCAGATGCTCGATCATCTCGGCGAGACGGAAGCCGCCGCGCGCCTGATGCGGGCGGTCGAGCGGGTGACCGGCGCCGGCATCCTGACGCCGGACGTCGGCGGCACCGCGACCACCCGGGAGGTCACCGACGCGGTCATCGACGCCATCCACAGCTCCAACGTCTGATGTAGCGCGCGATCCGCTCATATGAACCGGTGAACCGGCATTTGGTAGTGCCCACCCGTGAGCGCCGATGGTGGGCACGCTTCGCTTCGCCCACCCCGAGGAGACCCCGATGCCCTATCCCGTCATCCTGCATCATTTCGATCAGTCGCCGTTCTCCGAGAAGATTCGCGTCATCTTCGGGTTCAAGCAGCTGGCGTGGCGGTCGGTCCGCATCTCACGCATCATGCCGCGCCCGGATCTGATGCCGCTGACCGGGGGCTACCGCCGCACTCCGACGATGCAGATCGGCGCCGACATCTACTGCGACACGCAGATCATCATCCGCGAGCTGGAAGCCCGCTTCCCCGCGCCGACGCTGTTTCCCGCAGGTCACGCCGGTATTCCCTGGGCGCTCGGCATGTGGACCGACCGCCCGTTCTTTCAGAGCACGGTCAATCTCGTGTTCGGCACGCTCGCCGACAAGGTGCCCCGGGATTTCATCGAGGATCGCGAACGCCTGCGCGGCGCCAAGTTCGATGTCGCGGCCATGAAGGCGGCGATCCCGCAGATGCGCGACCAGCTTCGCGCCCACGTCGGCTGGATCGAGGCGCAACTGGGCGACCGCCGGCAATGGCTGCTGGGAGAGTTCAGCCTCGCCGACGTCAGCGCCTACATGAACGTCTGGTACGTGCGCTCGAGCCTGCCCGGCGCCGATCGGATGCTCGCCGCTTTCCCGCTCACCTGCGCTTGGGAAGCGCGGATTCGCGCCCTCGGGCACGGCTCCCGCGCCGAATTGTCGTCCGCCGAGGCGCTCGACATCGCCGCGCAGGCGAGCCCGCAGACGCCGACCCTGGCCGATCCGGATGATCCGAACGGTCGCAAGCCGGGCGACCGGGTGGCGGTGGTGCCCGACGACTACGGAAAGGTCGAGGTTCGCGGCGAGATCGTCTCGCTGTCGGCGCAGCACATCGCGATCCGCCGTCATGACGACCGCAGCGGCGAGACCGTGGTGCACTTTCCGCGCGCGGGGTTTGCCGTCGTTCCGGGATGACTACTAGGCGGAGGTGTCCAGGGGAGGTGCCACAGACCGGGAGGATGCGCTATAGGGGGGCCCTGCGAAGGGAGTACCCGACATGAGCAAGCCCGCGTCCCCATTGGCGATGGTCGCACTGGCGTCGATGCTGACGGCGTTTCCGCCGGCTGCGATGGCCCAGCAGGGCGGCAATCCGCCGCCGCCGAACCACCAGAAGCCGCCCCCGCAAGGCGGCGCCAAGCCGGTGAGCCCGGGGCCGCAGGGCGCCGGGCACGTCGGCCCGGCCGGACAGCAGGGCGCCGGGCATGGCCCGACAGGACAACAGGGTGCCGGGCATGGCCCGACCGGACAGCAGGGTGCCGGGCATGGTCCGACAGGACAGCAGATTCGCGGAAACGCCGGCGGCCCCGCCGGCCATGGGCCGGGCGGCCAGCCGGGGAGGTTCGCCCACGGGCCGCTTCCGGCACACGATTTCGGCGGCCATGCCTATCGCGGCCGCTTCGCCTGGGAAGGCGGACATTGGCGCCACGAACGGCACAATGGCCGGTTGGGCTGGTGGTGGGACGTGGGCGGCGCGTGGTATTTCTACCCGCAGCGGTTCGACGGGCCGCCCGGCTACGTGTCCGAGGTCGAATTCGTCGACCAGGCATACGCGGACCCGGATGGACCTCCTTACGGGGAGGAGGGTCCACCGCCCGACGCCGTCGTGGGCTATCCGCCACCGCCTCCCGGCGTCGTTTATGCGCCACCTCCGCCGCCCCCTCCGCCGCCGGGACCGGACGCGGTCGGCGGCGCCATCGGGGGCGCCATTCTCGGCGGCATCCTCGGCGGAGCGGTGAGTGGCCGCCCGGGCGGGGCCGTCGCCGGCGCGCTGATCGGCGGGTCGACCGGAGCGATCATCGGCTCGGAAGCCGAGCGGCGGCGCGGCTACTACTGGTGGCGCGGCAACTGCTATTACCGGTATCCGTCCGGAGAGTACGCTGCAGTCGGGCCCAACTACTGCCAGTGACGCCGCCGGGGGCCGCGCGCCTACTGGACGAGGTGCGCGGTTGCAACCGCTTGATCGAACAGCCGCTGCATCGCCGTGGCGATGTCGCCGTCGGTGGTGACCGAAAAATACAGTCCCGGCGACGCGCAGCTCTGCATGCTCGTGGCGATCTGGCTCTGGAACGGCGCGATCCACGTGTTGTACCAGCTGTTGGTCGGCAACGGCAGATACACCGTGTAGAGCACGGCGATGCGGATGCCGCGGTTCTTCACCGTGGTGCACCAGGTGGTGTCGAACGGCTGCTGGCAGCGCGAGCCGTGGAGCGGTTGCGAGCAGGTCGCCGAATTCTTGTCGTCGACCCCATCGGAGACGATGAACAGCACCTCCTGCGGCGTGCTGGTGGCTGCCCCGGTCCCCGGCCCCGGCATGGCGCCGTTGATGTTCGACATGGCGGTATTGAAGTCGGTGTCCTCGTCGCTGTTGCAGTTGCTGCTGGTCAGACAATTGTTGTCGTAGACCTCCAGCACGTCGATGTTGCCGGCCGCCGTTCCCGCGGTGGTCATGCTCGAGGTCAGCGTCTGGACCGTGCTGGTGCCGCTGCCGTTGAAGGTGTAGATCGCCATCCGGTAGCTGGCGTTGCTCGACGCCTCGGTCGCGGCCGCCACGGTGGTCAGTTGCTGGGCGGCGGACGCCATGTTCTCGACCCGGGTGACGACACCGAGGTTCTTTGCGAGCGTGTAGTTGTCCTCGCCGCCGGGGTTCCCCAGGTTGTCGGCCGACGGATGGGATTCATGGCAGGCGAAGGCGCATCCCCCCTGTGTGGAGGTGTTCGCGACCATTAGATCGATGCCGGCCGTGGTGGCGGCGATGTTCATCGATGGTGAATTGTCGAGCAGCAGATAGAAATCGATGTTCGGCGCGACGGTGGCCGAGGCCGTCGAGCTTCCCCGGATCGACCACGTCGCCTGATTGAGGACATTCGCGAAGATGTTCTTGGATGCCCCCGTGTAGCTCACCGTCACGGTGCGCGTCAGTCCCTGGTCGGTTACCAAGACCGACAGGTTGCTGGCGCTGTAGCTCAGAGCAGGGATGCTGGACGCCTGGGCGTTGAATATGTTCTGCGCGGCCTGGCTGGCCTTGGCGTCCGACTGCGCCATCATGACCGGGGTCACGGCGGCAAGTGCCGCGGCATCGGCCGCCGCGTTCAGCAGGACCTGCTTCTGCGCCGCACGCGTGAAGTCGAACGCCATCCCGGTCAGAAAGACGACGGGGATCAGGGCCAATGCGAAGATGACGGCGACATTTCCCCGGCGATCGCCGGCGAAGCGCCGCACGCCATGTCGCCGGGTCCGGCATCGTCCCGCATAAGGCTCGTCGAGGCTGCTCATGGGCACTCTCGGTATCTGCCCGGCCGGACGGCACCGGAATCACGGCCAAGTCGAACATATGAAATCAAACAAATAACGATTGGTTTGCGCGACGCCGAAGACGTGGTCCGGTCAAATACTTAGAGCATGTCGTCCGGCACGCCGAGATCACGCCGCGCGTCGAGCCGTCATCAACCCGATTGCCGCATCCTGATCTCGATCCGGCGCCGCTCCCGCACGTCGCCCTGATCGTCCCATCGCGTCAGCCGCCCATCGGTCGCGATGAGCTGGGCGCCCGACAGCGGCAGGATGCGAAAGCCTTGCAGGCGGGGATCCGCGGACAGAATCTTGACGACCGCCACCGCGCGCGCGAGGCCGAGTCCGGCATTGTCGGCGGGCTGCAACAGGTCGACCCCGCTCGCCCCCGACATCACCGACGCCAGCTCGCGATCGAGGTTCGACTGGCCGCCGCTGACCGGCCGTTCGTCGGTGTGGCCGATCACCTCGATGACGTCGACGTGGAACGAGCCGGCGATGCCCAGCAGCCGATCGACCACCGTGGTGCGCAGCTTGGCGGCGAAATCCGGCCTCAGCTCGGCGCTGCGCGACGCGAAGAAATAGCCTCCGGCCTCGCTCAGATTGATGATCGGCGGCCAGTTGTGGCCGTCCTTGTGGTCGTCGTCGACCCGCGCCGCGGGCGCGGAGAGTCCCCTCTGGATCAGACCCGCAAGCTCGTCCGGCGTGCGCCCGGCGACGACATCCTGGGGAAGCATCTGGTCGACCGCGGCCGCGAGCGCCGCGCCCCTGGCGGCCTTGGCCGGGTCCAGTCCCTTCGATCGGAGCTGCTGAAATCTGGCGAAGTCATCGCCCGCTTCCGCGAGCGCCGTCCGCTCGACGCCGTGGTTTTCCATGGACTCGACGATCTGCTCGCTCTCGACGAGCTTGCGCCAGAGCTCGTCGATCGCGGGCGCCGATTCGGCCGCGACCCGGCCGAACAGCTCGGTGAGCCGGGCGTTGCGCCGGACCGAGTCGATCAGCGGCGCATCGGCGGCGGCGCTCGCTTCGGCCCGGTGCAGCTGTCGCGTGACCTCGTCGCGTTTGGCGCGCTCCGCGGCCAGCGAGACGCCGAGGGCGATGAGCAGACAGAACACCAGCAGAAGCATGATCTCGGCCATGGTCAGCCCGAGGAC
>JBEKZK010000402.1:0-4940 GCA_049509935.1 Xanthobacteraceae bacterium
GCAGATCATCGGCCCGTAGAGCGCCGCCACGTAGAGCACGAAGACGGTCGCCAGCACGTAGAAGGTCCACGGCCGCCCGCCGCCGCGCGGCGCGATCGCCCGCGAGCGGGTCGCCGCCCTCGGCCCCATCGGCGTCGCCACGCCGGCCGTCATCGGGCGATTTCCCGACGGATGTCGACGGTGCGCAACATCAGCGCCACGATCACGGTCACCACGAGGGTCAGCACGACGGCGCTCGCCGCCGCCGGCGGGTACTGCAGCACGCCGATATCCTCATAGAAGGCGCCGACCACCGAGGCGGAGCCGCCGCCGCTCATCACCTTGATGACGAAGAAGTCGCCCATGACGATCGACACCACGAAGATCGACCCCAGCGCGATGCCGGTCTTCGACAACGGGAGGATGATCAGGCGCATGATGTCGAGACGGCTGGCGCCGGCATCGACCGCGGCCTCGACGATCCGCTTGTCGATGCGCGCCATGGCGTTGAAGATCGGGACGATCATGAAGATGGTGAGCTGATGCACGTAGGCGACCACCACGGAGAACCCGGAGAACAGCAGGAATTCCAGCGGCTCGCGGATGACGCCGAGACGGAGCAGCGCCGAGTTGATCAGCCCCTCCTTGCCCAACAGCGGGATCCAAGAGATCATGCGGATGATGTTCGAGGTCCAGAACGGCACGGTGCACAGCAGGAACAGGCCGAGCGCGAGCAGCGGGTTGCGGACGTGAAAGACCAGGAAGTACGCCACCCAGAACCCGATGACGAGCGAGAAGAACCAGGTCAGCAGCGTGAACCTGAAGGTCTCGAGATAGAGATCGAACGTCAGCCTGGCGGTGAACAGGCCGACGTAGTTCGCCAGCGTGAAGTTGGGAATGATGCCGCCGAAGCCGTCGCTCTCGAGAAAGCTCACCGCGAGCACGACGAGGATCGGCGCGACAAAGAACGGCACCAGCACCAGCAGCAACGGCGAGACGTAGATCCAGCCCAGCCAGGGCTCACGCTGCGGCATGCCTCGGCCCCGCTCAGGCGACCTTGAAGTCGTTCCACCGCTTGTTCATGTAGGCGGATTCGTCCATCAGGGTGTTCCAGCAGGAGATGTTGGTGACGCGCTCGACGAACGAGCCGCCGTCGCGCTTGGCGCCGGGCTGCTCCATGGCGACCCCGTAGGGATCGTTGATGATGGACGGAGCGGGCTTGCCCTCGTACCAGTATTGCCACTCGGCGTCGGTGAGGAACTTCTTGGCGGTCGACGGCACCGGGCTGTAGTAGCCGTAGCGCGCGACGAAGCCGCCCTGCCAGCCCGACAGGTACCAGTTGAGATACTCGTAAGCGGCGTCCAGCTTCTTTCCGCTGAGGTGCTTCATCAGGCCCATGCCGTTGCACCAGCCGCGATAGCCCTCCTTGCCGTTCTTGAAGTTGACCGGCGCATAGATGCACGGGATGCCCTTGACGCGGACGGCGGCGACCGCGGGCGACCACATCGACTGGATGATGACCTCGCCGGCCGCCATCAGCTGCACCGACTGGTCGAACGTCGTCCAGGTGGCGCGGAAGTGGCCGCTCTTCTTCAGCTCGATCAGCTTCTCGACCGTGAAGTCGAGCTCCTTCTTGGTCATGTTGCCCTTGTTGCCGTAGGTGATCAGGCCGGCGCTCTCGAAGCACAGCGCCGCGTCCATGATGCCGATCGCCGGGACGTCGAGGATCGCCGCCTTGCCCTTGAACTTCGGGTCGAGTAGCTCTTTCCACTCGGTGACCTCGTGGCCGACCAGATCCGGGCGGTAGCCGATCGAGTCGGCGTTGTAGACCTGCGGCAGGAAGGTCGCCCATTCGGTGACCCCCTCGTGAAGGTCGGTGGCATCGGGCTTTTCGATATACATCGCCTCGTAGGGGGAGATGCCCTGGCGCGGGATCTTGTGGCCTTCGATCTCGCCCTTGGTGAAGATCGGCAGGATGTTGTCGAACTCCTTGATCCTCTTGACCTCGATGCCCTGGATCACGCCCCGTTTGGTGGCGAGCTTGGACTGCCAGCCCTCCAGATCGGCGATGTCCACGGTGTTGGGCTGGGTGACGAACCGGTTGATCGCCGCCGAGGTGTCGAGGTTCTGCATCGTCACCTTGAAGCCGAGGTCCTTCGAGGCCTGGTCGCCGATCGCCTTGACCACCGAGTAGGAGACGCCGACGTGGCGCAGCTCGATGTCCTTGATCTCCTGGGCCCAGATGGTGGGCGCGCCGGGCACCGCCGCGGAGCCGATCAGCGCCGCGCCGCCGCCGACGACGGCGCGCCGCGACACGCCGCGCTTGCGGCCGGCCGCAGGGGATATACTGTTGCCGTTCGAGCTTTTGCTATCGGACACCATGGCAAACCTCCATCCCGGCGCCGGACCGCAAGTGTCCGCGCCCGCCAAATCCCTGGATTTACATCTGGGCTCCGACGATATTGCTATCGGCTGATCGCCAGAACTTCGGAAAACCCTAACATCACGTCCGAGGCATAAAAAATTTGAAATAAAAATCGGAACCATAAATTCGATTAATAATTGCCGTCGGACTGGTCACTTCGCCCCCGATCGATGCAGTTCTCTCATGTCGGTGCGCGCACGCAGGCGGCGGCGCCGGCTGCCCGCCGCATCGTATTTGTGCACGGCAAGGCGGTGCGTCCGTTCGCCCGTTCAGACAAAGCCTGCCGCACACGCTGCTCGAACAGCCGCGCACCATTATGGCGGGCGGCGCGCAGCGCCCGCTCGAATGCGCGAAGGGAAGCAGACTGCTCCCCAGAGTCCCAGAGCAACTCGCCGCGCACGCGGTGCATCTCGGCCAGGTCCCAAAGCGCCCCGGTGCGCCGCGCGAGCCGCATGGCGGCGGCGACGCGGGACAGCGCCTCGGCGTTTTCGCCGAGGCGCCCGAGGATTACGGCTTCATGGAGAACGTACGTCGATACCAGCAGCCGGCACCGGGTGCGACGGAGCGTGTCGAGACCGAGGCGGGCAAGCGCCAGCCCCTCGCGGGCCTCGCCCAGCGCCGCCACGCACCACCCGCGCCCCATCGTGGACAGCGCCTCGAAGTGCACGAAGCCGAGGTCGCGGGCGAGCCTGTGGGCCTCGGCCCAGAGATTCAGGGACTCCTCGTGCGATCCCAGCGTATAGGTCATGAAACCGCGGTTCGTCAGGGCGGAGGTCAGCGACCACATCTGATCGATCCGTCGCGCATCGGCGAGCGCCTGGTCCGACATCCGCCGCGCCTCGTCGACCCGGCCGAGCGCCGTCAACGCATAGGCGGACAGAAAGGTCCGCATGTTGACGAGCGGATCGCCGATGAAGGGCCTCCCGTAGGCGTCGCGCCGCGCGGCGTCGTAGAGCACGATGCCGCGCTCGAAGTGGCTGCGGGCGGCCGCCAGATTGCCGATCGGCAAGGATGTCATGCCGACCATGAAGCAGCCGGCCGCGGTCCATGCACGGTCGTGGCGGCTTTCCCCGAGCGCCAGCACCTCCTCGGCCCGCTGCAGCGCGGTGGCGTGCTCGGCGCGCACGAACGATTGAAAGCACTGCGCGAACAGCACCGACAGCAGCTCGGGCGGATCGGGCAGCCGGTCGCACAAGGCGCGGGCGCGGGTGAACGTCGCGGTGGCGCCTTGATCGGCGTGGGTGCGGGCGGCGAGCTGGGCCTTGCCGATCAGCAGGCGCAGGGTCAGCTCGCTTCGGCATGTCCATTCATCGTCGGGGCATTTCTCCAGCAGCGCCAGCCCGCGGCGCAATTGCGAGATCGTCTCCTCGGCGGACAGCCGGCGCAGCGACTCGGTGCCGGCGCGCACGCTCCACTCCACCGCTTTGCGCACGGCGCCGGCCTCGATCCAGTGATGGGCGATGCGCTGCGGCTGCGCCTGGGCGATCGTCTCGAGGGCGGCGGCGATGCGTTCGTGAAAGACGGCGCGGCGGCTGCGCGTCATCAGGCCGTAGGCGGCGTCGTGGACCAGGGCGTGCTTGAAGCGATATCCGCCGGCGCCTCCGCGGCGGGACAGAACCAGTCCCGACTCCACCAGACGCGAGAGCCCGTCGCGCAGCGTCCTCAGGCGCATGCTCGCGATGCGGCTCAGCATGCCGAGGGAGAACTCGCGACCGATGACGGCCGCGATGCTGGCGATCTCGCGGGCTGCACCCAGCCGATCGAGGCGGGAGGTCAGCAGCGCGCGCAATGACGACGGCACCGGCGCCTGGTTGTCGTCTGCGCGCTGCGCGCCATCGGCGCGGCCGCATTCGGCATCATCGAGAACCGTACGGGTCAGCTCCTCGAGAAAAAGCGGAACGCCGTCGGACCGGGCGACGATCGTGCCGACCAGATCCTCGGGCAGGCCGGCTCCCGCCGCCACCGTCTCGACCAGGAGCGCGCTCTCGATCGCCCCCAGGGGCTCGAGCGACACATGCCGAGAGGTCCAGGCGGTCGGGATGCCAGGCCGCGACGTGACCACCAGCAGCATCGGCAGGTCGGCGATCTCGGCAGCGATCAGCCCCAGCAGCTCCCTCGAGGTCGGGTCGCACCAATGGGCGTCCTCGACGATCAGCAGAACCGGGCCACGCCGCGTGATCCCGGCGACGACCCGCAACAGCGCCTGCAAGGTGCGGGCGCGGCGCTGCCGGGGCTGCAGCTCGTCGAGATGGCGGAAGTGCCGCTCGAACGGCATCCCCAGCAGGGCGGCGACCAGCGCCAAATCCTGCTCGTCGGCGGGAGCCAGCGCGGCCCTCAGCTTGTCCCGTCTGACGGCAGCCGTGTCGTCCGCCGCAAAGCCGGCGGCGCCCTCGATCTGCTCGGTGAAGGGCTGCAGCGGCGCGAGCTGCTGCTGCGCCACACATTGACAGCGCGAGCACACGGCCGCTTCGGCGCCGATCAGCTCGGCCACATGGGCGACGAGGCGCGACTTGCCGATACCGGGCTCGCCGGACAG
>JBEKZK010000403.1:0-4939 GCA_049509935.1 Xanthobacteraceae bacterium
AGAAAGACGATGGCCCCGTCCCAGGTGGGAAACAGCAGCACCGCAACCGGCATCCAGGCCAGCGGGCTGATCATGCGCAGGATCTGGAACGGAAGCTGGACCGCGGTCTCGACGGCCCGGATGCTTCCCACCAGCAGCCCGACCGGAGCCCCGATCACAAACGCCCAGCAAAGTCCATAGCCGACGCGTGCCAGGCTGGGCACCGCCGCGCGCCATGCATCGCCCGACATCAGCAGGCGGCCAAACGACACAAGGGTCGGGCCCGGCGCGAAACCGTGGAAGGCTGCGAGCCGCGGATTGTCCATCAGGGCGACGCCTGCCGCTTCCCAGACCAGGACCAAGACGCCGATCCCGAGGACCGGGGCGACGAGATGCTCCGCCAGCGAGCGCAGCGCCGGGCCGGCGACGCCGTCGGGACGTGCCCGCTGGTCGGCGGTCACGGTCACAGCGTCAGCTGCTCGTCGCGCACGAACGGACTGCTGCGATCGACGCTGGGGTCGTCGACCCATTCGGGGAAGCGTTCGAGCGCCTTGGTCACGAAGCGATAGTCGACCAGATCGCGCGCCACGAAGTCGGGATCGAGCCCGTTCAGGAACGTCGCATCGCCCTCCACCACGGTCTTGCCCATCGCCTCCACGATCAGCCGGGTGGCGGAGGGATAGGGCCAGGGCTGGAAATCGACGCGCCCGTTGCCCCACTCGCGATGGCGGATCGCGCCGCTCGCGTCATAGCCGGCGCCATAGTCCGTCATCGCCTTGACCACCACCTCGGCCGGCATCGGCAGGTAGGCGCGGTCGTCCTTGGAGATGAGACGGGCGATCTCGGCCTTGTTCTTCGAGGCGTAGATCTGCGCCTTCACCACCGCGTCGACGACCTTCTGCGTCCAATCGGGCCGCTCGACGGTCTGACGCTCGTGCGCGACCACGACGCAGCACGGGTGGTTCTTCCAGATGTCGCCGGTGAAGCGCAGCATGCGTGCGCCTGCGCGCAGCTCGCCGAGGGCGTTGAACGGCTCCGCCACGATGTATCCGTCGATCTTCCGGGCGGCCAGCGCGGCCGGCATCTCCGGCGGCGGCAGAATCTGGAGCGCGCATTCATCGGGCTTGGGAGCATCGCCGATCACCGGCGTCACGCCGGATTGGCGCAAGGCGAACTGCAGCACCACGTTGTGCATGGAATACCAGTACGGAACCGCGACCCGCCTCCGGGCGAGATCGGCAAAGCTCCTGATCTCGGTCGTCTCGCCGACGACGACGCCCGAGCCATTGGTATGGGCCCAGGCGAGTATCTTCACCGGGAAATGGTTGTTGTAACGCATCCACACCGGGATCGGCTTCAACAGATGCGCGAGATTGAATTTTCCGGCGGCAAAACCCTCCACCAGCGCCGACCAGCTGCGCACCGGCGTCGGCTGCTCCACCGTGAGGCCGGCTTCCTCGAAGTAGCCCTTGGCGTGGGCGACGAGCAGCGCGGTCGCGTCGGTGATCGGCAGATAGCCGATGCGCACCACATCGTCATCGGCCGCGTGCACGGAGCCGACGCCGAGACCGGCCGAGGCGAGAACGGCCGCCAGACCGCCGCGCGCAAGCGCGTCGAGCGTGTGGCGCCGCGTCCAGTCCGCGCGCGACCATTCGTGGGTCCATAATGTCGACAGATCATCGCGCGGCGTCTTCATTCGGTGTCCTCTTTGCGGCGTGTCTGCGGTCAGGCGACGTTGCGCAGCCCGGAAACCCGCGTGCGCAGAAGGTCCTCGGCGCCGACGCCGAGCGGCACGTCATCGATGATGCAGGCCGGGCTTCCGCCGAGCACCAGCGCGCGATCGGCGAGCGCCGATGCATCGGCGAGATCGTGCGTGACGGTGAGCAGCGTCACCCCACGCTCCCGCGCCAGCCGGCGCACGTCGGTCCGCAAGCCGCCGCGCATCTCGAGGTCGAGTGATGAGAACGGCTCGTCGAGCAGAAGGATCCGGGGATCGCCGGCGAGCGAGCGCGCCAGCGCGACGCGCTGCTGCTGACCGCCCGACAATTCGAACGGGCGCGCCTCGGCGCGGTCCGCGAGCCCGACCTGATCGAGCAACGCCAGGGCCTTGCGCCGCGCGGCGGATGGATCACGCCGATAGGCCCCGGAAAATCGCAGCGGAAGCTCAACGTTCTCGGCGGCAGTCGCCCACGGCAGCAGCGCCGGCCGCTGGAACATCAGTGTCGCCGCCCTCGCCGGCTGCATGGCCGCGACGCCGTCGATGCGGATCTCGCCGGCGTCCGCCACCAGCAGTCCGGCGATCAGATGCAACAAGGTCGACTTGCCGGCTCCGGAGCGTCCGACGATCGCCACGTGCTCGCCGGACGCCACCGCAAACCGCACGCCGCGCAGGATCGCGGCCGAGCCGCGACGGAACGCAACGTCGATGACGCTCACCGCAGGGCTTGCCCCGGACATGACCTCTTGATCCTCGCAACGCGCGCTGGGTCGCATCATCATCGATATAGAAATTTCTTCTCCTGGGACGCAATGTCAGCCAGGATGAAAGATATATTTTCCTACAATTAGGCAATTTATTAGTTCCAATATTTCACACAAGCGACACTGCGGGGAAAATTCGCGGCGGCGGGCGTCTGGCCTCAGCCGCGGCTGCTTCCGGTGTCCACGGTCATCCGCCGTTTGCGCCGGCCGCGGCGGCGCAACAGCGCCCTCATCAGTCCGCGCCTCTGCGCGCAGTGAACACCCGCAGGCCTTCCGACGCGTGCGGGAGTTCCAGAACCCCCGGCTGCTCGAGCACGGCGCGCATGTCGTCATGGCCGGCTTTCCAATGCTCCTCCATGCCGCGCCGCGAAAACTCGAAGATCTTCGAGGCCAATTCGTATTTCTTCGTCTCGTACTTCAATTGCACGAGCGTCGCGACCGTGGCATGGGCCTCCTCGGCGAGCATCAGGAACTCCGGCTCGTTGCGTCGATCCTCGGGAATCTGCTCCAGGATCTTGCCGAGCGCGCTGCGGATTTGTTGCATCTTCCGGTATTGCTCCACCGAGATGTTGATGCGGCTGGCGGAATGGATCTCCATCGCACGCATGTTGGCCGCCGCGATATCGAGCGGCACCTCGCCCGTCGCATCCCAGAGATCCACCTGGAACACGAGGCCGGTGCTGTGAGGCCTGTTGTCGACGACCCACTGCATCGGCGTGTTGGAGACGACGCCGCCGTCCCAGTAATATTCGCCATCGACCTCGGTCGCCGGAAACCCCGGCGGCAGCGACGCGCTGGCGATGATATGATGCGGGGCGATGTCGCGCTCGGTGTTTTCGAACCAGATCGGTTGGCCGGTCCGCACGTGCGTGGCGCCGACGCTGAGGCGGATCGCCTTGGCATTGATGAGGTCGAAATCCACGAGTCTGGTGAGGGTGGCCTCCAAGGGCGAGATATCGTAGTAGCTGACGAGGTCGGGTTTCTCGGCGCTCGACCCCAGAGGCGGAACCGGTCGCGGCGAGAAGAAATTGCGCGCGCCGTAGAGCATGGTGCCGAAGGCGCTCATCCGGTTCGCCCAGATGCGCCCATCTTCCGGAGAGGGCCACAGCGGATTGGCCAGCCACGGGAACCCGGAGGCGGGCGCCGGCTGGGTGACGGCCTCCCAGAATTCGCGCAAATGCGCGACGCGTCGATCCGGCGGGCTGCCGGCGATCAACGCCGCATTGATGGCGCCGATCGAAACGCCGCACAGCCAGTTCAATGGGATACCGGCTTCGTCGAGCGCCTGGAACACGCCGGCCTGATAGGCGCCGAGCGCGCCGCCGCCCTGCAACACCAGCACGACGCCTTCGAAAGGCAGAATGCGTTTTTGACTTTGCGCCATGGGCTTGCCTCGTCCGCAAAGGGTTCCGACCCATTGCATCTTTTCGTGACAATCGGACTGAAGGTCGGATCGTCGGGCCGACGTCAATATCGTAGGTCTCCGGCCCGCCGTCAGCCCCTGCCTTGGCGCTACCGAATTCACCGCAACTGTGACGGAAATGTCACGCCGGGTCAGCGCGCATCGCGCTAAGGTCGTGTTGCATCGAATGGTCCGAATCTGTCGGCACGTTTCGCGAGCGCAGCGGTGCCGGCGAAGGCCTCGAGGCGTCTTGGGGGGCTACGATGAATTGCGAGGAGCCGCGGCCTCCTGCCGTTTCCGCGCCCGTGCGTGCGTCAGGCGACCTCGCAAGGGCGCTCGAGTCAGGAACCGGAACGACCTTCGCTCGGGCGGCGCGCGTGGTGTGCGCGATCGGGGTGGCCGCCATCCTGTCGGTGCCGACCGCGGTGCTTGTCGCCGCCATGACGGCTGCTCCGGCGGAAGCGCAGGACATTCCGCGGCCTCCGCCGCCCCGGCCGCCCCTGCCACCTCCGCCCAATCCGATCGTCGTTCAGCCGCGACCGACGCCGGGCCCGGTCGCGGCGGCGCCGGGCCAGCCGTTGTCGCCGGTCGGCTGGTATCTGCTGGGCGGCGTCTTCGTCGCGGCCGCGTCTCCCATCGTCGCCACCGCCGTGCTTCATCGTGAGTTGACGACGCAGGAAGTGTGGACCTCCACGCTCACCGCCTTCCTCGGACCGGTCGGCTGGATCGCGGCACAGCAGCTTTTTCCGCCAGGCAGCAAGTTCGGCCCGGCAACACGGTCGGTGCCGCCCGCCGGCGCGGCCGGCGCCGGCCACCGCGCGGCCGATCATGGCCCGACCGGCCCGTCCCATCGGGCAGGTTTTGGCGCCCCGCCGCGCGGAGCCGGCTTCGTGCCCGACGAGGTCGTGATCTCCACCGCGTCCGGAGTCTCGACCGAGGCGCTCGATGCGCTGCTGCGGCGGTTGCGGATCGTACGCCTGGAGTCGCTGGAGTCTGCCCTGCTCGGCCGCATCTATCATCGCCTGCGCATCGACCCGAAGGCCGGCGTGGCGGCCACGATCCGCCTGATGGAGCGGC
>JBEKZK010000404.1:0-4925 GCA_049509935.1 Xanthobacteraceae bacterium
GATCTGATAGTTCTTGATCTTGCCGCCCTGCACCTCGATCCAGTGGCAGAGCGCGCCGCGGATCGCTTCGGTCGCACCCCAGCCGCGGCCGTCCTTCTCGGTCGGCTTGATGTACCACGGGTCGTTGAGCCGGAACTCGCGCAGCGCGTGCTCGGCCTGGCGATAGAGCTTGATGCCCTCGTGCATGCGCGCGAAGTGGCGCAGCATCACGCTGGCGCCGCCCAGCTTGCGGAACATGTCGAGGACGAGCGGGTCATGGTGCTGCCACGCCTCGCCGTGCTTGCCGCCCGCCACCATTTGCCGCGCCAGCGGACCGGCCTCGAGTCGACCGTCCTGCTCGTGGCGAACCGCCGTCGACCAGGAATACTTGCGGTCCATGTCGACGGCATTCTTCCGGGTCGGGACCGTCGTGCGATCGAACGGGTGCAGCCCGCCCGGCTCGTCGTACCAAGCGTGGAGCGTGTCCTCGCGCGTGTACTTCTGATCCATCAGCTTGTGGGAATCGGCCTTGCCGTCGTAGACGCCGCTCTTCATGATCAGCGCGGCGTTGCGGCCCTCGATCGTCGGCTTGTTGTACTTGTCCTCGTGCGGCAGGTAGCCCCAGCTGACGTATCGGCCGTAGCCGCGGCCATAGGTGTCGGCCCCGATGTCCTGGCTCATGCGCCAATAGAGACCGAGGTCGGAGTTGGCATGCTCCGGCCGCTCGTCGATCCAGGCCATGAAATCGTCGTGCGACTTGATCTCCTCGTAGCGCTCCATCGAGCACCCGAGCCAGACCGGCTCGATCCAGTTGCGGCGGAAGTATTCCAGGATCGACCAGGCCCGGGTCACGTCGGTGAGCGTCGGCGCGCACATGACGCCACCCGGAACCATGTAGCTCGAGTGCGGCCACTGGCCTCCGAGCAGCGCATAGATCTCCACCGGCCGGCCGGAGATGGTCACCCCGATCTCGTAGTTGGTGCCGGTGAAGGGCGACCAGCGTTTCACGGCCTCTTCATAGTACTTGGACTTCGCGTAAATCTTGTTGGTGTAGTCGATCATGAAGAGCCCGTAGTGATGGCGCGGCAGGCTCTGCAGGCTCTCGACGATCTGACCCAGGTTGCGCGCCAGGATGGCGTTGCGCGGCACCTCGGTCTTCCACGCGGTGTCGAGCGCCCAGGCCGCGCAGGTGAGATGCGACGCCCCGCAGATTCCGCAGGCGCGCGGCGTCACCACCAGCCCGGCCTGCGGATCCTTGTCGCGCAGGATGACTTCGAATCCGCGGAACAGCTCGGCCTGGGTCCAGGCGTTGACGATGACGCCGTCCTGGATGTCGACGCGGACGTCGAGGTCGCCTTCGACGCGGCCGACCGGCGAGATGTCGAGTGTCTGCACAGCTGCGGTCATGGACGTGATCCTCGCGAATGTGGCTCGGTATGGCGGGCGCCTCGAAGCAGGGGGCTGTCAGACGACGAAAATGTCTTCCTCGGCCCAGCGCGGCGATGCGGCCTTGGCGGCCGCGGTGAGCTTGATGTAGCCGGTCTTGTCGACGCCGGCCGGCATGTCCTTGGGGACACCCATGACGGTCTGCGTCTTGAAGACGGTTCCCGGCGCCAGATCGAAGAACGGAAATTCCGGCTCGGTGCAGCCGAGGCACGGCATCCCGGCCCGGGTCTTCGAGGACTGCCGGTTCCACAGGACGCGGTTGCATGGCGAGTGGGTCATCGGCCCGCGGCATCCGAGATCGTAGAACAGGCATCCCTTGCGCTGGCCGAACTCCGTTGCCGAGACCTTGTAGGCAAAGTGCATGTTGCGGGTGCAGCCGGTCTGCGTGAAGCTCGTGAAGAAGGTCTTCGGCCGCTGGAACTCGTCGAGCGACAGGTCGCCGCCGCGCCCGGTCGCCACCGCCACGACGATCTGGGTGATCCAATCGGGGTGCGCCGGGCAGCCGGGAACGTTGATCACCGGCAGGCCCGCCTTGGACTTGTAGTCCTTGCCGAGGAAGCCGCCGTGCTGGCGCTTGAGGAACTGCAGACCCTCGCTCTCCGACGGGTTGGGCGCGGTCGCCGGGATCCCGCCCCAGGTGGCGCAGTCGCCGATCGCCACCGTGAAGTTGGCGATCTTCGCGAGGTCGGCGACCCATTGCTTCATCGGGCGTCCGGCGAACCGGTTCCATTCCCCGCTGCCGTCCGGAGCGTTCACCACCGTTCCCTCGAACACGAAGATGTCCAGCGGCAGCTCGCCGGCGACCAGCGCGCGCAGCATCTTCTGCAGGTTTTCACCCAGCTCCATGCCGAGCGAGGGATGCCACAGCACGTTGACGCCGAAATCGGTGACGAGATCACACGCGCTCGGCTCCTCGGCATTGAGGAACGACATGGTATTGCCCGAGCAGGCCCCGCCCTGAAGCCAGAGGAGATTGGCCATCGCTTCCTCCCGTGATCGACCCGACGCGTCTGCGCCGCTTCCCGCTGGGAGGATCAGCAAGATGCGTGCCGTGGTCGGGCGTGCGGATTTTGTTGCGCAGCATCAGGGCGTTGACCGGACCGCACGGCATGACTGTGGTGACGTCGATGGCTCCCGGGGCTGCCAAGTTTCTTTACAATGTAAACTTTGTTCTCATGCTAACCGTGCCGGTTTCCGCACACCGGACATGCCACCTCGAGCAGATACCCGTACCAGATGCCGCGACAACGGCTGCACCAGTGGCCGGTCGCCTGCTCGACGGGCGCACCGAGGCGCTTCGCGAGGCTGCTGGGGCCGAGCTCCCTGAACGGCGCACCGGCCCCGGGCGGACGCACCCGCGATTGGGGAAATCTGACGACGCCGATGTCGCGAGCGCCGTCCGGGGGATCGCGTTCCACGGCCATGCGGGTGCTTCAATTCGCCTGAGCGAGTCCGTAACGCTTGATCTTGTTGGCCAGACCGACGCGCGACAATCCGAGCTCCGCGGCGGCCCGGCTCTGATTCCAGCGGTGCCTGGCGAGAACCTCTCCGAGCACCTGCTTTTCGAGATCCTCCACCTTGTCCTTCAGCGTCGCGCCGGTGCAGCCGGCCCCGTTCCATCGCGTCGCCGCCTTGCGCGGCGCCAATGCGGCGAGCGTCGGCGACATGCTCTGAGTCGTCAGGTAGTCGCCGTCGGCTGCGAGCGCCACCATCCGGCGGATCTCGTTTTCGAGCTCGCGGATGTTGCCGGGAAAATCGAACGCCATGAGCTTCTCGATCACGCCGGCCGAGATGCCGAGGATCTTGCGGCCGATGGCGTCGGCGTGCTTGGCGGCGAAAAATTCCGCCAGCGCCGGAATATCGACCGGCCGGTCGCGCAAGGGCGGAACCTCGAGCTCGAAGCCGCGGAGGCGGAAATACAGATCCTGGCGAAACCGGCCGCCGGCGACGAGATCCTTCATGCAGCGGTTGGAGGCCGCGATGATCCGTACGTTGCAGGATTGCGTCCTATCGGAGCCGAGCGGCTTGACCTCGCCCTCCTGGAGAAACCGCAGGAGGCTGACCTGGAACGACGGAGAGACCTCGGTGATCTCGTCGAGAAACACGGTGCCGCCGTCGGCCGCACGAAACAGCCCGAGACGGTCGGAGATGGCGCCGGTGTAGGCGCCGCGCTTGTGGCCGAACAGCTCCGATTGCAGCAACTCGTCGGGCATGCCGCCGCAGTTCTGCACCATCAGCGGACTGGCGCGGCGCAACGAGTTGTAATGGATCGCCCGGGCCAGCAACTCCTTGCCGGTGCCGGTCTCGCCCTGGATCAGGATCGGCAGATCGGTCTTCGCGGCCTTGCGCGCGAGATCGCAGACCCCGGCCATCCTCTCGCTGACATAGACGAGCTTCTCGAAGCGCAGGCTCTCGACCGGGTGCGGCAGGCCATGGCGATCGAGGAACAGCGGAGAATCGCCGGAGAACTTGAACTCCCGCGACAGCAGACGATGCCGCCGTGCAAGCTCGCGGGTTTCCAATCCGCGTTTGACCACCAGCCCGATCTGCACCGGGTCCAGCGGCTTGCGGACGAGCTGATAGATTGCCGCCGGCGCCAGCTCCTTCTTCGCCACGTCGGCGTCGGCCTCCAGCGCCAGGACGCGAATGACATTAGGGTGCGGCACGCGAAGTCCGGCGACGAAGGCGAGCCCATCACCGTCGTCGCCATCCTCCGCGATGACCAGATCGACATGGGCGTCGGACAGTGCCGCTGCGGCCTCTCCGCTCGACGCGGCCGTCAGCACGCGATAGCCGTACTCGTCGGCCAGCATATCCCGGGTGGCGCACCAGTCTGCGCCACGACGTGACACGATGAGAACCGTTCCAAGCGGGTCCATGCAATGTCGCTGGGTCGCTGGTCACTTTGGAAGGCAGGCTATCAGCCCGCGCGAACCTCGGCAATTGTCACGGCGTCGCCGGCCGCGGCCGGGGACGAGGGCGCGGCGCGCCGATTTGGATCTCCAGCCGATAGAGCTCTGCCGGTTGAAGCAGGGTCGTTCCACACCACCATCGGCGGCAAGCCGGGTATTGTCATGTCCCGACACCGCGACCCCGGTCGCCGAGACTTCAGCGCCGGCGTTTTCGCTTCCAGCCGTCGAGGACCAGCCGGGCGGCGCATTTCGCCTCCCGCGCCGCATTGCGGTTGCCCTCGCAGGCGGCGACGATCGACCCTTTCATCAACATGTGCCACACCTGCGCGAACATCTCGGGCTCGCGCAGACCCGCGTCCCCGGCAAGGCCGCGAACGATCGTCCGGATCCTGGACAGATGGACGGCAGCCGCCTGGCGGAGCGGGCTGTCCACCTTCGACTCGAGCAGCACGTTGATGAACGAGCAGCCCTCGAACGTCCTCTTGTGAAACCAGCCGTCGAAGACATCGAAGACGGCCAGGAGCCGCTCGTCCGGATCCGGCGTGCGGCGTTCGACCTCGGCCTCGAGCCATCCGCGGGTCCACACCG
>JBEKZK010000405.1:0-4925 GCA_049509935.1 Xanthobacteraceae bacterium
CCGCCAGCGTCGGTCAGGGTGGGGTGCGCCATGCCCTCTTCCGGGATCGGTCCGGTGCCGATCAGTCCGTTCTCCGACTGGAAGAACACATTGATGCCCGGCGGCAGGTAATTGGCGACGAGCGTCGGAATCCCGATCCCGAGGTTTACGAGCATTCCCGAACCGAGCTCGTGCGCGATGCGCCTTGCGATGACGGTCTGCGGATCCATGGCCATCACCCGTTGGTGACGAGGTAGTCGACGATGGCGGCGGGCGTCACCACGTGGTCGGGCGCGATGAGACCGACCGGCACGATGTGCTCGGCCGTGACGATGACGATGTCCGCCGCCATGGCTATCACCGGATTGAAATTGCGCGCGGTGAGCGCGTAGGACAGGTTGCCCGTGTAGTCGGCGAGAAACGCATGCACCAGCGCGAAGTCGGCGCGCAAGGCAGTCTCCAGGAGATAGCTCTTCCCGGCGACGTCCATCCTCTGCTTCCCCTCCTCGACCATGGTCCCGACCCCGGTCGGCGTCAGGATCCCGCCGAGCCCGAAGCCGCCGGCGCGGATGCGCTCGATGAGCGTGCCTTGCGGCACCAGATCGACCGCCATGGTGCCGGCGATCATCTGCTGTTGGGTCTCGGGATTGAGGCCGATATGGCTTGCCACCGTCCGGGCGACGAGCCCGGCGCTGACGAGCTTGCCGATGCCTCGCCCGGGCATGGCCGTATCGTTGGCGATGACGGCAAGCTTGCTCTTGCCCTGGCGGACCAGCTCGTCGACCAGGCGCTCCGGCGTGCCGACGCCCATGAAGCCGCCGATCATAAGGCTCGCGCCGTCCGGGACCATTGCCACCGCGTCTTCGACCGAGATGGTTCTCATCGTGTACAGCTCCGTCGGTCAGGAGACATCCCTCACGGATGCTGCGCATTGACCTGTGTCAAGGAACCGGCTGCCAGTCGCGTCGAGAGCCGGGTTGCGGCAGATCAATGCCTGTCGTCCGAGATCGCAGAGTGTCAGACTGGATGCGCCGGCTTGCATCGAACGAGATCGCTATGGGCCCTCCGACGGAGCTACCGAACGGCGCGGCGCGGCATTGGCGCCTACCCGTCGCCCAGTGGGTGGCGCAATACCGCGCCGGCTGGCTCCCCGGCGACGTCGTCGCCGGCGTGACGTTGGCCGCCTACGCGATCCCGGTTTCTCTCGCCTATGCGGGGCTGGCGGGATTGCCGCCGCAAGTCGGCGTGTACGGCTACCTGCTGGGCGGGCTCGGCTATGCCCTGCTCGGCTCGTCGCGGCAATTGGCGATCGGGCCCACTTCTGCCATCTCGCTGATGATCGCCGGAACGGTGGGGGCGATGGCGGAGGGCGATGCGCAACGCTATGCACAAATCGCCAGCCTCGCCGGCTTCACCGTGGCTGCACTTTGCCTGATCGCCTGGCTGCTGCGACTGAGCGTGCTCGTCAAGCTGATCAGCGACAGCATTCTGGTCGGCTTCAAGGCGGGCGCCGGGTTGACCATCGCGATGACCCAGCTGCCGAGTCTGCTCGGCGTTACAGGCGGCGGGCACAATTTCTTCGAGCGCGCGGTGTTGCTGGGAGGGCAGCTCGGCCAGACGCAGATCCTCACGCTTGCCGTCGGCGCCGCAGCGGTGGTGCTGCTGCTCGCCGGCGAGCGCGTGCTGCCGGGAAAGCCGGTCGCGCTCGGCGTGGTCGCGCTGTCGGTCGCCGCCGCATCAGTGCTCGGGCTCCCGGCCCTCGGGGTGGCGATCACGGGCCGGATCCCACCTGGCCTGCCCGGCCTGGAGGGCCCGGCACTGCGGCTGCGCGACGTCGAGGGCATCGTGCCGCTGGCCACCGGATGCCTGCTGCTCGCCTATATCGAGAGCGTCTCGGCGGCCCGCGCCTTCGCGGCCAAACACGGATATGCCCTGGACCCGCGGCAGGAGCTTCTCGGCCTCGGCGCCGCAAACCTGGCGACGGCGCTCGGACAGGGCTATCCGGTGGCCGGCGGACTGTCGCAGTCGGCGGTGAACGACAAGGCGGGCGCCCGCAGCCCGCTCGCCCTCGTGGTTGCCTCGATGACGCTGGGTTTGTGCCTGCTGTTCCTCACCGGTCTGCTGGAGAACCTGCCGAAGGCTGTCCTGGCCGCGGTGGTGCTGATCGCGGTATCGGGATTGCTGGACCTTCCCGTGTTGCTCCGCATGTGGCGGGTGAGCCGCCTGGATTTTTTCGCCGCGGCGATTGCGCTCGTCGCCGTGCTGCTGCTCGGCATCCTGCAGGGCATTCTGCTCGCTGCGCTCGCCTCCATCCTGATGCTGCTGGGCCGCGTGTCGCGTCCGAACGTGGCGTTTCTCGGCCGCGTGCCTCGGACCAATACCTACTCCGACTTCGCACGCCATCCCGAGAACGAGCCCCTGCCCGGCGTCATCGCCTTCCGTCCCGAAGCGTCGTTGATCTACGTCAACGCGGAGTTTGTCCTCGAATCCGTCCTGAGCCGCCTTCACGCCGCTGGTCCCACGGGCATCCGCCTGGTGGTCTGCGATCTCTCGGCTTCGCCCTATCTCGACCTTGCCGGCTCGCACATGCTCCATGATCTCCACTGCGAGCTTGCCACACGCGGCATCGCGCTGCGCATCGTCGGGGCGCACGGATCGGTGCGCGATCTGCTGCGTGCCGACGGGATCGGCGAAAAGGTCGGGGGCCTCGACAGGGTCGTGACGCTCGACACGCTGCTCGACGGCGCCGTGCCGTAGAGGCTCATCAGGCCGACGGGCGAGAAAGTCGCGCCCGTTCATGCTGTCGCTCCTTTCTGTTTGCTGCCGCCCGCCGGGGCTTACCTCTCGCACTTGCCTGCAATTCTGCCTGCAATTCGGAGTATCGGACTACCTATTCGGCTGACCGACACGACTCCAAGTTCCGGGTCTACCCCTTGACAACCGACCGTCGGCTCATACCTCGGGATAGTCGTTAGTCTGGACAACGAACCCCGGGAGGAGCCATGCGCAGGTATGTCACGATTGCACTCGGGCTTGCGGTCGCGCTGTCCGTTGGAGCGCTGAGCGCCTCACAAGCCGCCGTGGTGTCGACGAACGCAGCGTCGATCAAGGGAGCTGTGCCGACCAATGTCATCGACGCGCGCGGTGGCCGTGGCGGCGGCGGCGGCCGATTTGCTGGTGGAGGCTTCCGGGGCGGTGGCGGACACATTGCCGGCGGCGGACGCTTTGCCGGTGGCGGACGTTGGGCCGGTGGCGGACGCTGGGCCGGCGGGCGCGGTTACGGTGGAGGCTACTACGGCGGCTACCGTCCATATTGGGGCGTAGGCGCTGCAGCGCTTGGCGCTGCCGCAGCATCGTCCTACTACTACGGGCAGCCCTACTACTACAACCAACAATGCGGGTACTATCCCTATCCACCGTGCTACTAGCCCTGCGACTGATTGGGTCGGCGCCGGCCAACGAGGTGTTTGCCGGCGCGCGCGTCGTATCGGGTCAGTGGACTGGAAGGCCAGAGGGCAGGTGCTTGCCCGATGTGACCCACTGGTCGTAGGTCTCGAACTTCACACCAATCTGGTCGTAGAAGACCCGCAGATAGCCGTCGCGCCCGCGCACCACGGCGCTCGGCAGAATGTTCTGTACCTCCTGCGCCACCACACCCACATAGGCCTTGTTGCTCCCGTTGTAGGCGAAGCGATAGAAGCCGAGGCCATCATCGAGGTGGCCGAGCAGCACGATGTCATGCTTGAGGGCTATGTCGGATCGCCGGCCACCGCCGCGCCCGCCACCACCGCGGAAGCCTCCGCCACCTCGTCCGCCGCCGCCCACCCGTGCGCCGCCCACCCGTGCGCCGCCACCGCGCGCACCGGCATGGCCGCGCGCCGAGTGCTGACTGCCGACACGCGCGCGGTTCGCCGACCGGTTCGCCGCGGTGTGCCTTTGGGTGTGCCTTTGAGCGGTACGGTTTGCCGCTCTATGCCGTTGGCCCTGACGGTTCGCCGCACTTGTCCGTTGCCCGCCACGGATCGCCGCTCCAGCGCCAATGCCGGCGGCGCCGGCTGCGAGGTGGCCTCGATTGAGGCGCTGATGCGCGCCGGCGTGGCGGTGGGTGTTGCCGAAGCGCTGCTGGACATGCAGGTTGTTGTACCGGACGCCCAGGCGATGCGCCGGATTATGCTGCCAGTTGTTGCCGATCCGGTTGCCGATATTGTTGATATTGGTCAGATTATAAGGCGTCGCCCGGGGCCAGTTCCGGATGATGTTGCCATTGCCCCAATTGACGCGGCCGCCCCAGCCCCAATTGCCCGATCCCCAGTTGCCGAGTGCGTATCCGGCACCGAACCAGAGGCCACGCGCGAGCACGCCGGCGGCGATGCCGTATCCCCAATTGTCCGGATAGCCCCAATAGTAGGGGGGATGTTCGGCATACGGCCAGGCGCCGTAGACGACGCCGGGGTCGTAGGCCGGGACGTAGACCGTGTCGTCGCTGGCCTGCTCGATCACCACGGTCCGACGATTGTCCTGTTGCTCGACCGTAACCGTCTGCTCCGGGGTGGTGGTCAGCTTGCCGTTGTCCTGCGCCTTCAAACGCAATCGCTGGATTGCCGCCATCACGTCGGCCTGCTGCGCAAGAACCGCATCGCCGAGCTTCTGCGTCCAATCGAGCTCGGAACTCATCATCGCTAGGACCGGCGGTGTTGCAATCAGCGCCTTCACGCCGTCGTCCCAAGGCTGCTTGTCGACCGCCGCTTTCAGCACGTCGCCGCTCAGGTTCTTGTTCCGGGTCAGCCAGCGCTCCGCCTGCACGATCTCGAGCGGATAGGTCGAGGCCGTCAGAACGTCGGACAGCAAGCTGTCCGGGTACAGCGCGATGGGTGACACGAGAGCCTCGAGCTGCTCGGCCTCGAGGAGCTGATCATTCGCTGCCGGCGCGCGAGCGCTCGGGGTTT
>JBEKZK010000406.1:0-7298 GCA_049509935.1 Xanthobacteraceae bacterium
CGATCACCTCATCCGGTATGGCACGATAGGGAATGGACGGCTGTTTGGTGGTTATACGGCGCCAGGAGATCCGAATGGCGCCGATCTAGCCCCGCCGCGGTTTGACCCCGGAGAGGCCCGTGGGCTCCTGGAGGAGGCCGGGTTTGCAAAGGGTCTCGAATTGTCTATGATAGTGGCGACGCAAGTGCCGCCGCAGATTGAAAAGATCATTTCCGTCTCTCTCAGCCGCGTTGGCATCACGGTGAGCGTCAGACGGGTCAGCGAGTCCGAGTTCCTCGAGCAGCTCTATCTGCCCAAGTTCAGAGGGGGCGGCGCGCCAGCGTTCGACATCTTGCTGCTCAGCGTTCCGGCGGGAACCATCTTCCATGCCGCTATGGTTCCGATGACGCTGCTGTATTCGCAGGAGCCGAATGAGTCGGCCATCCGTGACCAGATGGTCGACGATCTCTATCTGGCCGGGATTCGAACGCACGACCCGGAGAAAGCCCGCCAAATTTGGCGCAGGCTGGAGGAATACGCGACAGCGAATCATCTGCTGTTTTTCGGCTATCAGGAGCGGGCCGTGTTCGGTGCCAATGCGCAGCTAAGATTTACGCCACGCACTCTGATGACCTTCTGGGACGCGTATTTCGAGCCTAAAGCAAGTGAACCGCCGGGACCTTCGAATTGAGGAGGTAAGCGTGTCAAGCCCGTCGACCATCCTGATCGTGGATGACGAGCCGAAGAATGTCGATTACCTGGAGCAAGAACTCGAAGGCTTCGGCTATTCGACCATCAGCGCGTCGAACGGTGTTGAGGCCCTTGCCATTGTCCAAACGAACCCTCCGGACCTTGTCCTGCTGGACGTGATGATGCCGGTCATGGATGGCTTCGAAACCTGCAGCATCCTCAAGGGATCCGAAGTGACACGTTTCATTCCGGTCATCATCATGACTGCGTTGGACGCAATGGAGGATCGGGTAAAAGGGATCAAGGCTGGCGCTGATGATTTTCTTACCAAACCGGTCGATGAACGACAGCTCCTGGCTCGGATCGAGACGTCGCTTCGTCTCAAGCAGGCCGTAGATCGCAAGATTGGGGGCTTACGCCGGATGAGCGATCACTTCGCAAAATTCGCCCCATCCGCAGTCAGGGCGATCATTGCGCAGAACCCAGACTCCCCGGATTTTGCCAAGCAGGAACAGGATGTGTCGATTTTGTTTCTTGATATCACTGGTTATACGCGGCTCAGCGAGCTCATGCCGCCATCGGCGCTGAACGAGCTCGTTGAAAGATATTTTTCGGCATTTCTTGACGAGGTGGCCGAACGGGGCGGAAACGTCAACGAAACTATGGGGGACGGATTCCTGGCAATCTTTCAACATCCGGATCCGGTCCAAAATGCTCTTTCCGCGGCAGACACAGCCGTGGCCCTGCTTGCAGTGACCGAGCTCTTGAATGACGACAGCCGGCATACGCCGGTCGAGGTCCACATAGGGATCTCGTCCGGCACTGCCTTGGTGGGGTCGATGCAATTCCACGGTCGTCACGGCACCCGATGGGTCTTTTCGGCGAGTGGCCGAGAAGTCAATGTCGCCGCTCGGCTGGCGAATGTCGCCCAGGCCGGTCAGATCCTGGTCGGCCCGGAAACGGTTCGTCGACTGGGCAACCGATATGTGGTCAAGACTGAGGGATGCCGGAAACTTAAGAATATCGAGGAGGAAGTCGAGACGTTTCGGATCGTGAGGAACCTTTAGACACTGGGAGGTTCACGCCGCAGAGGTTGGCATGTTTGGTTGTTTTTTGTCTGGTCCGGTCCGGATCATCGTAGCCGACCGAATAAATTTGGTGACGCCAACTTTGATGGACCTTTCTCGCGGAAACGTTCACCTTTACTTCCGTGGGCGGAAGGAAAGAGAAAGTAAGTTGAAACGGTCAACCAGTGGTCAGATGCTGTACAGTGGCTGCCGCTGAGTGTCCTGAAAGGGTCAATTTCGGGGCGGTGCGACTATGCGTGACCTACCGCTCCGGTGCTCCCGTGCCCTCCTCACCGCGACTCACGGAACGTGTCGAGGAAATCACCCCAAGTCCGCATGAGTTGCACGCGCTCCGGCGATAGTTCGCGCGGCTATGGGACCGCTTTGCTCGCTACCACATTGTAACCGTCCACAGGGAGGCCCATATGGCCGCTTCGGGTCATGGGCCGACGATCGGGTTTGGTCCTCACCTCGACGGGTCCACCTCGGACAGCGGACAGGGCAACCGGGCGGGACTGACCCGCCCGGAGGCGCGGGTCGAGGCCGCCGGAATGGTCTCCTTTTGGCTACGTCCCGCCGATTGCGGACAGCTTTCCGAGGGCGCGCCCGCGGTGTGTGTTCAGATCCGAGGGTTATAGACCACAAAACGCGTCGCAACTTCGTCGCGAGCCGACGCCATGGATCGCTGCAACGTCCGGAAATATGGGCAGGAGCTAGCCAAGAGCTAGCCAGGAGCGGGCTCTCGGTGCGGGCCTCACGGCTTTCTTCAACAGCGTCGACTATCGGGAACCATGGCGGGCTCGCGTCGCCCTCGTTGCGCGGCGAATCAGGCACGCTCCTCAAGGATTACGCTCGCTTCCGGATTGCCCGGCGGCCACGTCAGGATGATGGAATGCCTACGGTTCTTCCTTATCAGGACCAACTCACTCGGTCGCCGTACGATCGCAGCCCACATGCCGGCGTCGTATTCTTCGTATCGAATACAAGCTCCAACGTAAGATGTACCTGCTGATGAGCGCCTTCCACTTGGCGCCATGGCTGAGGCTGCTCGGCGGCCGGCGAAGAGGCGCCTGCCGGGCCTGATCGGCGTTCGCGCACAGCGGTGACCGCGGGCACGTCCGCGGTGAGCCGTGGATCGATCCTGCGTCCGAGGAGCAAGAAGGACTCAGTCGCCTCTGCCGACCAATCTCACGGCCATCGTCTTGTTCACGAGGCAGTGTGTCCCATCGGTCGGATCCTCCGTCCGCCGAGGGCGCTTGAGTCGACATTCATTCCGATCGGCGGGATTTCCTACGCCATAGAAGGCGTTGATGATGGCCTGCTCCTGCTCGTGATTGAAGGCGTTGGTCTGGCCGAACATCACATATTGGAATATCAGCGGCTGGGTCTTGGTGACAAAGGAAAAGTCGGCCGCCTCGGGCAGTGTCCCCGCCGAGCAGCCCTGATAGGCCTTTGGCCGGCTCAGCTTTACACCGCCTGTCGATTTTCCCGAGAGAGCGTATGTATAGCAGGCTCGCGGTTTCGACATCTGGCAATAGTAATGGATGGCAATATCGGGCCAGTGCGTGGGGGCGAAATTGGTCTTGAGACATTCGGTCAACAATTTGTAGCCTTGATCGGTATGCTTGGGCTGCCGCGGGAGCCGGCTGCCAAAGATATCGGCGCTGTCATTCATCGCCGCCAGGATCGCCGCCCCGGGCAGATCCGTATTGGCCCCGGGTGCATTTGGTCGATAGTCCGTGTAGGGCGAACCCGGATCATCGACCGGCTTGGCCATCAGCTTGTCCAGCTCATCCTGCGTAGGAGCCGGTATCCAATCTGCGACCGCGCTGGCCTTGTCCACCGACGTTCCAATTCCCAGCTTTTCGAGCGTCGTCGGATCAAGCGCGCCCGTCTGTGGAAGGCCGGACTGCTTTTGAAACGCCTGGATCGCCTTCCTTGTGGCGCCGCCCACAACCCCGTCCAGGGGACCGGGATCGACGCCAAGCGCTGCAAGTCTTGACTGCGCTTGCTGGGTAACCGGGTTATAGCCGGCTGCCTGAGCCGGCTGAGACAGCGCCAGCCCGACTGCAATCATCAGACCGGACAACACATTCCGCCGCATGGTATTGGTCATGCTATTGTTCATGCCGTTGCCTCCCGCTATGCCTTTACGTCCTGCTGCACGCTCACGCTGGAGAGCGGTCGAACCGGCCGCAAGCGACCGCGACGACTCCGACCGTGTGGCGACCGCGACGACTCCGACCGTGTGGCAATCAAGAATACGTTCAATATTGTACGATTGCAATCGCAGAGCGCACCAATGCCAGGGCGACGCCGATGGCTGCCTGAAGGCACCGGCGAATCCGCCTTCGACGCGTCCATCTTTGCAAACCTCGGGCAGTCCCGCGAAGCGGCGCGCCGCCGGCGCTCACGCTGCCGCCGCCGGGAAGCCTCGCGATTGATCTCTCGCTGCATTGCGGGTGCGTGCGCCGATACTCGCGCCAGTATTCGCGATGATCTTGCGCCCACGCACGCTGTGCACGTGCCTGGTTCTCGCGATAATCCGCTGGCGCGCTTTGCCTGCTGCCAGTTGCGCCGTCGTTCGCGCTGACAGACCGTAGTACTGCAATAACGCTGCTGTGGGACTTGCGAACGCGGCCGGACTGCCTGGCCGCAGCCCGCACATCGCCGGCTCTCCATCGACCTATCTCCGCGCAGCTAACCTGCGCGGGCCAGTCCGCCGCCGACTAATACAACCTCAGCGCTTCGGCACGCACAATCCCGCCGCCGTCGGCCCCGATCGCCGCCGCCCGACCGCCGATCCCGTCACCAAGGTGGGTCAATTCCGATGAGCACAGCCGGGTCAATTCCCGTGAGCGCCAAGGTCCAAGGCGCTCCCCTGGGTCGAGAGCCGAACCGCCAAGCCGCTTTCCCCCTCGCAGCGGGAGGCGGTCGCGCTCATGCTGCGGTCCAAGGTCGTGGTCGTCACGGGCGGTCCCGGAGTCGGCAAGACCACGCTCCTCGACACGATACTCAGGATCCTCACCGCAAAGGGCGTCGGGATCCTGCTCGCCGCCCCGACCGGCCGAGCGGCGACGCGCATGACCGAGCAGACGGGCATCGAGGCCAAGACGGTGCATCGGCTGTTGGAGATCGACCCACCAAGGGCGGGTTCCGCCGCGATCATGAGAATCCACTCGAAGCCGACCTCCTCGTCCTCGACGAGGCGAGCATGATCGACGTCCCTCTGATGAACGCCATCATGAAGGCGCTTTCTCCCCGGACGGGCCTTCTGCTCGTCGGAGACGTCGACCAGTTGCCGTCCGTCGGGCCCGGCCGGGTGCTCGCCGACATCATCTCGTCGGGTGTGATCCCGGTCGCCCGGCTCACAGAGGTGTTTCGCCAGGCGGCCTCGAGCCGGATAGTCATCAACGCTCACCGCACCAACCGTGGTGAAATGCCCGAGTGGGTAAAGTCGGGTCAGCCCTCCGATTTCTTCGTGGTCGATGTGAATGATCCGGAGGAGGGGGCCGCAAAAGTCATCGAGATCGTCCGTGACCGGATTCCCCGTCGCTTTGGCCTCGACCCCCTGCTCGACTTGCAGGTGCTCTGCCCGATGCAGCGCGGACCTCTTGGCGCTCGTGCGCTCAACGCTGATCTCCAGAAGGCGTTGAACCCCGATCCGCCGGCTCGAATCGCAAAATTCGGCTCAACGTTCGCGCCCGGCGACAAGGTCATGCAGTACCTGGATCACGCGGATGTCGACGTTCTGCTCGAGCAGATGGGTGGCGAAGGAATGCCGCAGCGTATGCGGCGTGACGCGCTTCTCGATCCCTGCCATGCGGGCGGCGGCATGGCAGGCGCGATTGAACTGGCGGGTCGAGAGGGGGCTGATCCGGTTCTGGCCTGGGAACAGCCAGCTTCGCGGGTGTGCGAACTCCCACCAGGTCCGCAGCAGGTCGAGCAATACCGGGGCGAGCATGACGTAGCGGTCCTTGCGGCCCTTGCCTTGCTCGATCCGGATCAACATCCGCTCACTGTCGATGTCGGAAACCTTGAGCGAGGCAAGCTCGGAGACGCGCAGCCCCGCCCGATAGGCGACGCTAAACGCGGCCTTGTACTTGATGCCGGGCGTCGCTTCCAACAACCGCGCGACCTCCTCCGGGCTCAAGACCACGGGCAGCTTGCGCGGCTGCTGAAGAAGCGGAATCCGATCCGCGATGTCGCGGCGCCCGAGCGTCTCCCGGAAGAAGAAGCGAAGAGCGATCATCGTGGCGTTCGTCATCCCGACCGACGCGCCGGTCGACGCCAGATGGAGATGGAACCGGCGGGCGTCCTCGAGGCTCGCCTTGTCGGGCGAGCGGCCGAAGAAGACCGAGAAGTCCTTGACCGAGCGAATGTAGTCATGCTGGGTCGACGCCGCCAACTTGCGGATCGTCATGTCCTCGATCATGCGCCGGCGCAACGGGCTGATGGCCTGGTCGGTCATGAGGTGCTCCTGTCTGGGCTGAGGTTGGGAACCCCTCATCTTCAGACAGGACGCCCCGCCGCGTTACCGGGCTGGCACTGGTCGGGCCGCGCGCCGCAGCGCTCTACCGCGCGAGCGGTTTAGTTCTCTGGCTAGCTTCCGCCATTGGGACCCCTCTAGTCGCCACAACTGTTCAATCGGATCGCGCGTTATGATCCAGAACGCACGTTGATGAGCAGCGCGGTTCAAAGGGCCACGTGCCCGCCTCCGTGATCACGCGGGTTTTTTCATCTGCAGCCCCTTCGGCCGCACCAGCCACTTGGACCTCGATCTTGACGTAGCCGGCGCGGACCAGCGCAGTAATCGTCAGGACGCGGTGCGGTGATCCGCCAGCGCCACCATATTGGCGCCGACCAACTGTTCGACGTGGTCGGCCCATTCCTGCAGCGCCGCCTTCTTCCGTTGCTGGGTGGCCCGCTTGAAGCGGGCCATGACCCCCCTGGGAGAATCCGGGAGTTCTTCACATGCCCGCACGCGGGCAACTCAGTACCAAAGTCGCAAGTTCGAGGCGTCGCCGTCTGCGACTGACAGCGCGCCCTGACGCAGCGGAAAGTCCAACGCAATCAAAGTCCTGTAGGCGGGCGTAACAACCTGTTAACCGTTGACCGGCACGCTGAAGCGATCGATTCCGCGTCACCGCCAGGAATAGTCAGTCCTCTGGGCCCGTCATCCGGCGAGCCTGCACGGCCGGCCCATTGCCGACCCTTGCAGACGTCACGCGCAATCGACGGGGGCCGCCGATCATGAACCGCCTGTTCCGCCTGCGCATCGTCCACAAGATTGCCGCCATCGGCGCGACCGGCACGCTCGGCCTGCTGATCGTCGCCGGCATCTATTTCCTCGGGGCGGCGGATCGGGAGAGCTACGAACGGCTCGCCGTCGATGCCCAGGCGATCGCCGGGCTCGCCAACCGGCTTCATGTCGAGCTGCTGGAGAGCCGGCGGGCCGAAAAGGACTTCCTGCTCCGCAGCGATCCCAAATACGCGACCCGCCATGCCGAGCTCGCCCGCGCCGTCGACGCCGATCTCGATGCGATCGGCGCGCGCATCGAT
>JBEKZK010000407.1:0-4913 GCA_049509935.1 Xanthobacteraceae bacterium
AACTGTTCGTCGCATGGAAGGGCGACGGAAACGACAATCTCAACGTTGCTCAAGTCGTCCGCTAGCAACGTTCTGGCAGGGCGTGGGGCAAACGCTTCACCACTTCATTCCTAGTGCCCTAGTGCAACCCGCCGATCTTCGGCGTCCTGCCGTTGAAGGGTCGGTTGGGGAGCCGTGTCGGTCCGAGAGCCGAATCCCCAACCCGCCCCGCGATCCTACTGGGCGAACCGCTCGATGAACCACCGCAGCAGCTTGATCCACACCTCGTCCTTGCCCACCGCGTCCTCGATGCCGTGCTCGAGGTTGGGGTTGTCGTTGACCTCCATCACCACGAGGCCGTGGTCGGTCTGCTTGACGTCGACGCCGTAGAAGCCGTCGCCGATCGGCTTGGCGGCACGCACCGCGATCTCCATGATCTCGCGCGGCGCCTGGTCGAGCTCGAAGGTGCGGAAGCCGCCTTCGCGCGAGGAGCCGTCGGCGCGATGCTTGACGATCTGCCAGTGGCCGCGCGCCATGCGGTACTGGCAGACGAACAGCGGCTCGCCCGACAGCACGCCGACCCGCCAGTCGAACTCGGTGGGCAGGAATTTCTGCGCCAGCAGCAGGTCGGTCTCCTCGAACAGCTCGTCGGTGACACGCTTGAACTCTTCCGCCGAATTCACCTTGTGGACCCCGCGGGAGAACGAGCCGTCCGGGATCTTCACCACCAGTGGCAGCCCGAGCTCGTCCATCGCCCGCGGCAGGTCGAAGTTCTCGGCGAGCATCACGGTCTGCGGCATCGGCACCTGGTTGGAGCCGAGCAGCTCCATCAGGTAGACCTTGTTGGTGCAGCGGATCATCGACATCGGGTCGTCGATCACCGGCATGCCCTCCTGCCAGGCGCGGCGGGCGAAGCGGTAGGTGTGGTTGTCGATCGACGTGGTCTCGCGGATGAACAGCCCGTCGTACTCGGCGAGCTCGGAGAGCTGGCGGCGAGTGATCGGCTCGATGTCGACCGAGTGCTTTTCCGCGATCTTGGCGAAATGCTTGATCGAGGCGACCGACGACGGCGGCATCTTCTCGTTGGGATCGAGCAGCACCGCGAGGTCGTACTTGGCGACCGAGCGGCCCTTGGGGTCGCGCCATTCGCGCTTGGTGTGCTGGTGCAGCGACTCGCGCAGGAAGGCGCCGTCGCCGTTCTCCAGCCGGGTGATGGTGCGCGGCCGGATGCGGTCGATGGTGAGCCAGTCGCCGGGCTCCACGGTGATCTCCAGCGCCGGGCAGCGGAACCAGTCGAACAGCAGCCGGCCGAACGCCTCGAACCGCGGGTCGCGGGCGATCCCGAAGCACACCATCAGCTTGATCTCGCCCTCCGCTTGGAGGTCGGCCTTGCGGGCGCAGCGGTTGAGCTCGTCCTCGAGCTCGGGGAGCGCGTGCTCGTAGAGCTTGGCCTCGCGCAGGTCGAGCATGGTGTCGACCGTCGGCACCACGCGGTGGCCGCGCGCCTCGGCGAGCAGCGACGCGTAATAGCCTTTCGACTGATACGCATAGGAGCGCGACAGGTTGATCAGCTTCGGCCGCCCGATGTCGAACAGCTTTGGGCGCGCCAGGTACTCGCTCGTCGTGATCACCTTGTGCGGGGTCTCCGCATTCGGAAAATCCTTGGGCTGGTCGACCAGGATGACCCAGCCTGTCATGGGGGAGGTCCTTTCCGGATGATGATCGCCGCGGTGAGATGGTCCCGGCCGAAGCGGGCGACGCGCCGGAACGTCGCCCACGGGATCGCCCAGGTCGCCGGCGCCGGGGCGCCCTTGCCCTCCGGGATGGCCGCCGGGTCGTGCACCAGCACGCGGCCGCCGTCGTGCCCGAAGGCGAGCACCCAGTGCGGGACGCCCCGGCGCACCATGTGATAGCCGGCAACGAGCACGATGGCGACCGCGCCGGAGTCGAATGCCTCGACGAGAGCCGGTTCGCCGAGCGGAGCGATGCGGGTCGCGATGTGCAGCGCCTCGGCCTCGCGGCGGAACTCGTCCTGGGCGAGCCGCATCACCCGCCGCTGGTCGTCCGAGCGCACCGTATCGAGGAAATAGGGGCCGCGCCGGTCGACTTGAATTTCCGCACGCAGGCCGCGCCGCTGCAGCGCCAAGGCGAGGCCGTAGGGTTCGCAGCCGCCGGGGCCGGAGCTCATGAAGATCGTCGTCGCCTCGCGCCAGAGCTGGAGCTCGATCGTCTCGCTCGGCCGCCAGCCCGGCTCGGCCCACGCAAGCGCCATCATGACGCAGGCGGGGCCGCAGGTGAACTCCGTTGTCTGCTGGAAATATGGCGGCGCTGCCGCGAGGCCGGGCAGGCTCGGCGTCAGCCGCTTCTCGTAGCGCAGCGCATGGCCGCGGTCGGCGTAGTAGTGGCGGTGCCGTCCGAACCGGCGATAGCCGGATCTTTCATAGCGACGGATGGCGGCGGCGTTGCGCTCGTGCACCTCGAGGCGGAGCACCGAGCGTCCGCGCGCCATCACGGCGGCCTCGGCGGCCTCGAGCAGGGCCTTGCCAAGCCCGCGCCCGGACCCGTGCGGAGCAACCGCGATCGAATAGAGTCTCGCCACGTCGCTCCCTTCGCGAAACAGCACCAGCGCGTAGCCCTCCAGCGCGTCCGCGCGCTGCGCAACGATCAGCGCCGCATGCGGGCTGGCGACGAACCGGCGGAAGCTGCGCCGCGACATCCGGTCGGTCGAGAATGCAAGCTGCTCCAGCGCGACCAGCCGTTCTACGTCCGCGCCTGCGGCCGCGCGGATGTGCACGGGCGGAACCGGTAGATGGGCGGCGGCAGGATGCATCCCCGGCGAATATGTGTTGGCCGGCGTCGTCTCCGCAAGGGACCAGCGCATCGGCTTGATGTCATGCACAACGGATTCGCTCAGGGCCCGACCGGATCGCTCCCGTCCGGCCTCGGCGCCGGACTGGACTCGGTCATTTTGTTACATTATAACACTTACCGGTTCTGCTGGTTCCATCCGGGAACGCGAGCGCAATGGCCATCCGACATTCCCACCCGGTCGCCCACCGTCGGGCCGAGCCCGCGTCGGTGTCGCCCTCGATCCTGCGGATGTCCGCCGGCGAGCGGCTCGGCGCGGTCGCGGTGCTGATTGTCGCGTTGTGGGCGGCGGTCCATTGGGCGGTGTCGTGATGAGCGCGGCGGCGCCGGCCCTGCGGTTCGACGACCTGACGCTCGGCTACGACCGTCACCCGGCGGTGCACCATCTCGACGGCGAGGTGGCGGCCGGGTCGCTGACCGCGATTGTCGGCCCCAACGGCGCCGGCAAGTCGACCCTGTTCAAGGGCATCGTCGGCATGATCCGGCCGCTCGCCGGCCGCATCGATCGCAATGGCGTCGGCGTGCGCGAGATCGCCTATCTGCCGCAGATCGCCGAGATCGACCGCTCGTTCCCGATCAACGTCTTCGACATGGTGGCGATGGGGCTGTGGCGGTCGGCCGGCCTGCTCGGCGGCATCGGTCGCGCCGCCCGCCACAAGGTGGAGGAGGCGATCGCCGCGGTCGGCCTCACCGGCTTCGAGGAGCGGCCGATCGCGACGCTGTCGGGCGGCCAGATGCAGCGCACGCTGTTCGCCCGGCTGCTGCTGCAGGATGCCCGGCTGATCGTTCTCGACGAGCCGTTCACCGCGGTGGACGCCAAGACGGCGGCCGATCTGTTCGACCTGGTGGCGCGCTGGCACGCCGAGGCGCGCACCATCCTCGCCTCGCTGCACGATCTCGAGCTGGTCCGCAGCCGGTTCCCCGAGGCGCTGCTGCTGGCGCGCCAGCCGGTCGCCTGGGGCCCGACCGCCGCGGTGCTCACCGCCGAGAACCTGATGAAGGCGCGCCTGATGTGCGAGGCCTTCGACGAGCACGCCGACGCATGCGCGGCATGACGGGCCGGACATGCTCTACGACAGCCTGATCGCCCCGTTCGCCGATTTCGAGTTCATGCGCCGGGCGCTGGTCGGCACCATGGCGCTGGCGCTCGGCGCCGGGCCGGTCGGGGTTTTTCTGATGCTGCGCCGGATGAGCCTCGTCGGCGACGCCATGGCGCACGCCATCCTGCCCGGCGCCGCGATCGGCTTCCTGGTGTCCGGGCTCGACCTGTTCGCCATGACGGCGGGCGGCCTGATCGCCGGGTTCGTGGTGGCGCTGGCCTCCGGCCTCGTCGCCCGGGCGACCGAGATCAAGGAGGACGCTTCGCTCGCGACCTTTTACCTGATGTCGCTGGCGCTCGGCGTCACCATCGTGTCGCTCAAGGGCTCCAACCTGGATTTGCTCCACGTGCTGTTCGGCACCGTGCTGGCGCTCGACGACCGCACGCTCTTTCTCATCGCGGCGATCACCTCGCTGTCGCTGGTCGCGATGGCGCTGATCTACCGACCGCTGCTGCTCGAATGCGTCGATCCCGGCTTCCTGCGCTCGGTGAGCCGCGCCGGCGCCCCGGCGCACCTCACCTTCCTGGTGCTGGTGGTGATGAACCTGGTCGGCGGCTTCCACGCGCTCGGCACCCTGCTGGCGGTCGGCATCATGGTGCTGCCCGCGGCCATCGGCCGGTTCTGGGCGCGCGACATCACCCTGATGATCGTCATCGCGGTGGCAAGCGGCAGCTTCGCCGGCTATGCCGGCCTGCTGGTCTCGTTCCACAGCGGCGTGCCCTCCGGCCCCGCCATCATCCTGGTGGCCGCCGTGCTCTATGCGCTCAGCGTGGTGTTCGGCCGCGTCGGCGGCCTCGCCCGCCAGGCCTTCCCCGGCCGCCATCTGGAGGCATGAGCAATGCTTGATGTGTGGCGGCGGAAGCGCTCGACATATCGCTCAGGACTCGCCGCAACGTCCCCTCTCCCCAGCGGGGAGAGGGACAGGGTGAGGGGGCCCCGGCGCTATCAAATAGGTCGGTAACCCCC
>JBEKZK010000408.1:0-4900 GCA_049509935.1 Xanthobacteraceae bacterium
ACCGTGCCAGGCCGCGGCCGCCCATCTCAGAACCGCCAGCTCAGGATCTTGCCGAGGAAGGATGTCAGGTCGAACAGCAGGTACCAGCACAGCAGCAGCGCCAGCATGACGATGACCACCACGCTCGCCATCGCGGCGGCCAGCGGGTAGTTGAGCACGTCGAGCGCGCTGGTGATGGCATTGCCCATCAGCTGGTAGCCGGTGCCGCCGAGAATGATCGGCACGGCGCTGTCGCCGAACGCCCCGGCGAAGCCGAAGATCAGCGCGGCGAAGATCCCGGGGACCGTCAGCGGCAGGGTGATCTGCCGGAACGTGCGCCAGGGGCCGGCGCCGAGCAGAAAGCTCGCCTCGATCAGCCGGCGGTCGAGACCGGCGAGCGACAGATAGATCGGAAAGATCATGAACGGCATGGTGGAGGTGACGAGGCCGAGCAGCACCGCAAAGTCGCTGTACAGCAGCCAGTCGACCGGGCGATCGGCGAGGTGGAGGACGTGCAGCGCCTGGTTCACCGGTCCGCTGCGGCCGAGCAGCCACGACCAGGAAAACGTTCGGATGATGTAGTTGACAAGGAACGGCAGGGTGAACAGCACGAGCACGACGCGGGCCGCCGCCCGCCCCATCCGGAAGCAGAGGACATAGGCGATCGGATAGGCAAGCACGAGGCTCAGCGCCGTGACCTCGCCCGCCACCACGAGGCCGCGCGCGAGCACGAACAGGCGAACCCCGCTGAGGAAGTCGAGATAGGCATTGAGCTGGAACGCCGGCCGGACGCGAAACCCCACGCGCTGCCAGAAGCTGATCGCGAACGTCAAGGTCAGCGGCGCAACCAGGAAGACCACGACGAAGACGACCGGAACCGCCAGCAGGACGATCCGTCCGCGGTCGCGCACCGCCGCGAGAACTCTTGCGCCATCAGGCATCGGCAGCAGGATGGGTTGAGCCGCGTGCGAAACCCATCGATGGGTTCGTGGCGACATCGGCGGTAGGATGGTTTGAGCCCCTTGCGAAACCCATCGATGGGTTTCGTGGCGACATCGGACAAGGGTCCGCTGTCACCACTCTACCCATCCTACGGATCCCATGGAATCCCCTACCCCCCGGGAGCCGCCTTGAAGCGGGCCCACTCGGCCTCGTAGGTCTCCACCTGGGTCGGCCAGCGCTGCTGCCAGGTGCCGCCCTGCTCGAATTTCCTCTTCACCCCGGCATCGATCGCCGCGATGCGCTGCGCCTTGTCGGCCGGGAACTCGTCCGGGTGGTCGCGCGCATAGGCCGGCGCCAGCGGATTGGTCATGTAGCCGCGCAGCTCGGTGATCCGGGCGCCGTACCAGCCCCCGAGCATGAAATCGAGCAGCTCGTAGGCTGCCTTGCTGCGCGCCGGCGTGCGCGCCGGGTTCTTCACGATGTAGGCCGCCATCGCCCACAGCAGATAGCCTTCCTTCGGCGCCGCGTAGACCGCATCGATGCCCTTCGCCTTGGCGACGAACACCATCGGCTCCCAGCAGTCCAGCACCTTGACCTCCTTGGAGACCAGGAGGTTGACGGCCTGCTCGAAGCTCGACCAGATGGTGCGGAACTGGCCCTCCTTCTTCTTCTCGATCAGGAAGTCGACGACCGCCTTCACCTCGCCCGGCGTCAGATTGGCGGGGTCGCCGATCGTCGCCTGCCTGCTCGCCTTGAGATAGAGCGCGGTCTTCTGCCCGGCCGTGGTGTAGTTGTCCTCCAGCGCGACGAACCCCTTCCATTTCGGGTCGAACAGCGCGCCGTAGCTGTCGAGCTGTCCGGTCGCCTCCGGCAGGAACGCGAAGGAATCCCCCTGCAGCACCGTGGGCACGCCGTAGATGCTTCCCCCGTAGCCGATGAAGTCGAAGCCCGGCGTCCCGTGCTTGAGGTACTCGGCCACATAGCTGTCCTTGGCCCAGTTCGGCAGTTTCGCGGTCTCGATCGGCTCGATCAGGTCGTTGTCGACCAGCGGCTTCTGCATGCCGCCGACGATGTTGATGATGTCGTAGGTTTTGGTGCCGCCGCCGGCGATCAGCACGTTGAGGATCGCCGACGGGCCGTTGCCGATCGACACCAGGTTGACGCTGTTGCCGCCGCTCGCGTGCGTGTAGCGCGACCAGTCGCCGCCCGGATCGCCGACGCCGATGTCGGCGAAATTGACCGCCTCGGCGGCTCGAGCCGGCCAGGCGGCCGCGCCCAGCGCCAGGCCGGCCCCGCCATGGAGCGCCGCCTTCAACACGTCGCGCCGGGCGATGTCGATACGGTACACCATCTCTGTCCTCCGTGTGGCCTGCGTTGCACCTCGAGAGTGTCGCGAGGCCGCGACGGCTGCAAGCAGCTTTTCCGGGCAGGATGGACCTCAGACGGTCGCGTTCATCGACCGCGGCGTTGCCGATGGCCGTACTCGCCGTCCCACCGGTGATCGATCGGGAGCCCGAGATCGATGGCGCGCGCGAAATACTCTCGGGCCTCCGCGACATTTCCACGCGCAAGCGAGCGCTCGGCGAGCTCGGCCAGTCGCCTGGCCTCGGCGAGCGCGGCCCCCTTGGCGGTGGTCTTGTTGCGCGGCGCTGCCCCGGCTGCGGTATCGCCCGGCACCGCGGCGACGTTCGCAGCGAGGCGGATGGTGACGCCGCGCTGGGCCAGAACCGTGCCCTCATTGTCGATGAGCGAGAGGCCGAGATCGAGGTTCCCGGCCATGCCCGACGGTACCTTGATCCTCAGATTTTCCAGCGCCGCCAGCGGCACCACCCAGCCACCGCTGGCGTCCGGTTGGCCGCCCGACAGGGTCACGCCGGTGGGCAGGCCAATGACCCGGACGTGGGTACCTGGCGGAAAGCCTTCCGGGCCCTCGCGCACCTCGATCGGAAACCTGCTCGCCGCCGCGATCTCGGCTTCGAGCGCCGGCGCGACGACCAGTGCGGCCGCGGCCGCAGGCTTGACCTGCGGCGGCGCCACCGGCGTGACGGCCGCCGTTTGCGGCGGGGCCGCCTCCCGTGGCGGGGTCGCCTCGGCCTCCGGTCGGCTCGGCGGAGCCACGGCCGCAGGCTTGACCTGCGGCGGCGCCACCGGCGCGACGGCGGCCGTTTGCGGCGGGGCCGCCTCCCGTGGCGGGGCCGCCTCGGCCTCCGGTCGGCTCGGCGGAGCCACGGCCGCAGGCTTGACCTGCGGCGGCGCGACTGGCGTGACGGCCGCCGTGTGCGGCGGGGCCGCCTCCCGTGGCGGGGCCGCCTCGGCCTCCGATCGGCTCGGCGGAGCCACGGCCGCAGGCTTGACCTGCGGCGGCGCCACCGGCGCGACGGCCGCCGTGTGCGGCGGAGCCGCCTCCCGTGGCGGGGCCGCCTCGGCCCCCGGTCGGCTCGGCGGAGCCACGGCCGCAGGCTCGACCTGCGGCGGCGCGACTGGCGTGACGGCCGCCATGTGCGGCGGCGCCGCATCCCGTGGCAGGGCCGCCTCGTGAGGCGACGCCGCCTCGGCCTCCGCTCGGCTCGGCGGAGCCACGGCCGCGGGCTTGGCGGCGTCGGCGGCCGGCGCAACGACCGGCGCGGGAGCCGGCGCCGCAGCGGTCACGGTCGCCTGCTCGAGTGGCACGGCTTCGGCCGCCGGGACGCGCGCCACAGTCGCCGCGGCCGGCTTGACCCAGAGCTCGGCGGGATGCTCCTCGATCACCCCGCCATCGCCGTTGACCAGAGCGACCTCGACATCGAGCTTGCCGGCAAGGCTCGGCGGGACCGTGATCTCCACATCCTCGATCGCCGACAGCGGGACCACCCAGCCACGGCCGTCCTCGGGGCGGCCCTCCGACAATGTCACGCCGCTGGGAAGCCCTCTGACTCGCACGGTGGTGCCGGGTGGAGCGTCATCCGGCCTGCCCGCGACTGCGAACGCAAGCCTGGAGGCAACCGCGGCTTCGACGTCGATCACCGGCGCGATCACCAGGAGGGGCTCGTGATGGCGGGGCGCCGTCGTGCCGATCGTCGTCGCCTTCCGCCGTGGCGGAGCCGCGCGACCCACGGGGGCGACCGGGGACGCCGGAGCGGCGGGCGATGCCACAGCGGCGGCCTTCACCCTGAGCTCGGCGGCGTGGTGGTCGAGCACGGCACCGTTGAGGTCGACCAGCGCAACCTCGAGATCGAGCGTGCCGGAAAATCCGGGCGGGACCTGAACCTTCAGACTCTCGATCGCCGACAGCGGCGCCAGCCAACCGCCGCCGGCCTGGGCGCGGCCGGCGGAGAATGCAACGCCCGGGGGAACGCCCTTGATCAGGAGATCAGTGGCCTGCGGACCATCCTCACCGCTCGCAACCACGAACCAGAGCAGATCCGTCATCTCGGGCGGCTCGATATCGATCACCGGCGGCAGGACCAGTCGCTGCGCCAAGGCCGGATGCGAGCGGTCGGCCGCGCCCTGCCCGCCGGCCGCGAGCACCGGGCACGATGCCCCGATGGCCAGCGCGGCCATTGCGATGGCGAGGATGACGCGCGGCCGGGTGCCGAGCATCGCGTCGGCTGCCGCGATGATCGCTTCGAATGCTCCGCATCGGAGCGATTGAAACAACGCGTGCACGTCGGACACTTTCTACAGATACTTTCTAATATTTTATATCCGCGAGGTTGCAGATTTGCAGACCGGTTGTGAAACCCCGAGATCATCGTCCAAGTGGTTTGCGGCGGCCGTGTGGCGCTCTCTGCTCATTGCTTAGCGAGATGCAAATGTGGTGCAGAAGTCGGCCCACGGCCAATGACCCCGCCGCTTCCGCCGCGCTCACGGTTTGACCCGCTTGGACGACACCTGGATCTGCTTGTCCAGAATTTGCTTGACCTGTTCCATGATCAGCTCCTTGTCGCCCGCGGTCATGACCCTGTTGCCGCCGGCGCTCTGGTAGTTCGCCAGGACCTTC
>JBEKZK010000409.1:0-4895 GCA_049509935.1 Xanthobacteraceae bacterium
GACGGACGACGGACGACGGACGACAGACCGCCCCGATGTGCCCGGCTATCTGTCCTCCGTCCTCTGTCCTCTGTCCTCTGTCCTCCGCTCAATGCATCGCCGCCGCCTTGCGCGGCATGATGGCGCCGCGGTGGCGGATCACCTCGCCGGCGAGCCGGTGCGCCGAGACGGCCGCCGCAGGCGGCGGCTCGCCCGACAGCCGGGCCGCCAGATAGCCGGCGTTGAAGCTGTCGCCGGCCGCGGTGGTGTCGATCGGCACCTCGACGTGCGGCACCGGCACCAGCTCGCGGGCTCCCTCGGTCGCCACCAGCGCGCTGTTCGGGCCGTTCTTCACGATGATCTCGCCGATGCCGAAAGCCTGCAGTCGGTCGATCGTCGCTTCGGGGCTCGAATCCCCCCACAGCAGCGCCTCGTCGTCGAAGGTCGGCAGGGCGATGTCGACGCGCTTGAGCGCCTCGACGAACACCGCCCGGGTGCGGCCGAGGTCGCCCTTCCAGCCGCGCGGGCGAAAATTGCCGTCGAACGCCACCTTGACGCCGCTCTGGCGGGCGAGCTCGACCACCGCCAGGAAACGGCCGAGCCCGAGATTGGAGTAGAGCGACAGCGTGATGCCGGAAAAATAGATGAGCCGCGACGCCACCAGGCTTTCGGCGACGGCTTCCCATTTCGGCAGCTCGAACAGCTCGCGCGCCGGCGAGTGCTCCCGCCAGTAGTGGAACGTCCGCTCGCCTTTCGGATCGGTCTCGATCAGGTAGAGCCCGGTGCTGCGCCCCGGCGCCTGGATCATCATGTCGTTGACCACGCCCTCGGCGGCGGCGAACGCCCGCACCTCGTCCGCATAGGGGTCATCACCGAGCGCGGTCGCATAGGCGACCGGAACGCCGGCGCGCGCCAGGTAGACCGCGGTGTTGAAGGTATCGCCGCCGTAGCCGAGGCCGAAGCGGCCGTCGGCGCCGCGGGCAAGCTCGATCATCACCTCCCCGACCGCCGTGACGCGTGCCTTGGTGTCGGTCATGCTGCCTCAGGCCGCCTTGCGCGAGGCCAGGAAGCTGCCCATGCGGTCGAGCGCCTTGAGGATGTTCTCCGTCGAGTTGGCATAGGACAGCCGCAGATAGCCCTCGCCGAGGATGCCGAAGTCGGGCCCGCCGATGGTGGCGACGCCGGCTTCCTCCAGCAGCGAGGAGGCGAGCGCCTTGGCCTTCCAGCCGGTCCGCTTGATGTTGGGAAAGGCATAGAACGCGCCCTTCGGCGTCGCGCAGGACACGCCGGGCAGCCGGTTGAGGCCCGCGACCACGGCGTGGCGGCGCCGGTCGAACTCGGCCGCCATCGTGGCGACCGCGTCCTGCGGCCCGGTCAGCGCCGCGAGGCCGGCCCACTGGGCGGCCGCGTTGACGCACGAATAGGAGTTGACCGCGAGCTTGCGGGCATAGTCGTAGAGCTTGCCCGGCCACACCGAATAACCCAGGCGCCAGCCGGTCATCGCGTAGGTCTTCGACCAGCCATTGAGCAGGATCAGGCGATCGCGGATCGATGGGTAGCCGAGCAGGCACACGTGGGTCTCGCCGTCGTAGAGCAGCTGATCGTAGATCTCGTCCGACATCACGGCGAGGTCGGGGAAACGCTCCAGCCCGGCGACCAGCTTGTCGACCTCGCTCTTCGGCGTCACCCCGCCGGTCGGGTTGGCGGGCGAGTTGAGGCTGAGCAGGCGCGCCTTGGGGCCGATCAGCGCCAGGGTCTCTTCGGCCGAGAACGCAAAGCCGTTCTCCTCGCGGACCGGCACCGGCACCGGCCGCGCCCCGGTGAACTCGATCATCGACCGGTAGATCGGAAAGCCCGGATCCGGATAAAGGATGTCGACGCCCGGCTCGCCGAACATCAGGATCGACATGAACATCGTGATCTTGCCGCCCGGCACCACCATGACCTCGTCGGGCGACACCGTGACGGCGAACCGCCGGTGCAGGTCGGCGGCGACCGCCTCGCGCAGGGCAAGAATGCCGGTCGCCGGGGTGTAGCCGTGATGGCCGTCGCGCAGCGCCTTGACGGCCGCCTCGACGATATGGGCGGGCGTCGCGAAGTCGGGCTGGCCGATGCCGAGATTGACGATGTCGCGCCCCTGGGCGGCGAGCGTCATGGCGCGGGCGAGCACCGCAAAGGCGTTTTCCTCGCCGATGCGGTCAAAGGCCGCGGTGGTTTTCAGCATGGCGTTCCCCCGTTGGTGGCTTATGCTCGCGCGCGTCCCGGTGAAAGCCCTGCCCTCGGACTTGACCGAGGGTACGGCGGTCCGCCGCCGGAACATGCGCGCCGTCTTTGCGTCCGGAGCATCCTTGATCAACCGTGGTCCGGGGTGCTCTGGCGGCTTGCCGGACGGCCCGATAGCTGCCATTTGATTTCGCCGGGAAGTTCAGCGCATCCTCGCCGCGAAATCAAATCGATCACAAGCGGCGTCGCTTTAGCACGATTGCCGCCGGGAGGGTAACATGGCGAAAAAGTCGCAGACCAAGTCCAATGGCGGGAGCCGGCTGCGCTCGCAGTCCTGGTTCGACAATCCGGACAATCCGGGAATGACGGCGCTCTACCTCGAGCGCTACCTCAATTTCGGGCTGACGCCGGGCGAGCTGACCTCCGGCAAGCCGATCATCGGCATCGCGCAGACCGGGTCGGATCTCTCGCCCTGCAACCGGCACCATCTCGAGCTGGCGAGCCGGGTGCGCGAGGGCATCCGCTCGGCCGGCGGCATCGCGTTCGAGTTCCCGGTGCACCCGATCCAGGAGACCGGCAAGCGCCGACCGCGGCGCTCGATCGCAATCTTGCGTCTCTGGGGCTGGTCGAGGTGCTTTACGGCTACCCGCTCGACGGCGTGGTGCTGATGACCGGCTGCGACAAGACCATGCCGGCCTGTCTGATGGCGGCCGCCACCGTCAACCTCCCGGCCATCGTGCTGTCGGGCGGACCGATGCTCAATGGCTGGTGGAAGGGCGAGCGCGCCGGCTCCGGCACGGCGGTGTGGGCCGCCCGCCAGGAGCATGCGGCCGGTCGCATCGACTACAAGGAGTTCATCGATATCGTCACCTCCTCGGCGCCCTCGATCGGCCATTGCAACACCATGGGCACGGCATCGACCATGAACGCGCTGGCCGAGGCGCTCGGCATGTCGCTGCCCGGCTGCGGCGCCATTCCGGCGCCCTATCGGGAGCGCCCGCAGATCGCCTACGACACCGGCGAGCGCATCGTCGCCATGGTGCACGAGGACCTGAAGCCCTCCGATATCCTCACCCGCGAGGCGTTCGAGAACACCATCGTGGCCTGCTCGGCGATCGGCGGCTCGACCAATGCGCCGATCCACATCAACGCGATCGCCCGCCACATCGGCGTCAAGCTCGAGATCGAGGACTGGGAGAAGATCGGCTACGACATCCCGCTGCTGGTCAACATGCAGCCGGCCGGCAAGTATCTCGGCGAGGAGTACTATCGCGCCGGCGGGCTTCCGGCGGTGATGCGCGAGCTGATGAAGGCCGGCCGCCTCCACGAGAACGCGCTGACCGTCAACGGCAAGACCATGGGCGAGAACGTGCGCAACGCCAGCATCAAGGACACCGACGTCATCTGGCCGTACGACAAGCCGATGGTGCGGCAGGCCGGGTTCAAGGTCCTGCACGGCAACCTGTTCGATTCGGCGATCATGAAGACCAGCGTGATCTCCGAGGAGTTCCGCGCCCGCTATCTGTCGGACCCCAAGAGCCCCAACGCCTTCGAGGGCCGCGCCGTGGTGTTCGACGGTCCCGAGGACTACCATCACCGCATCGACGATCCGGCGCTGAAGATCGACGAGTGGACGATGCTGTTCATCCGCGGGGTCGGGCCGATCGGCTATCCGGGGAGCAGCGAGGTCGTCAACATGCAGCCGCCCGCCTCTCTCATCAAGCGGGGCATCACGTCGCTGCCGTGCATCGGCGATGGCCGCCAGTCCGGCACGTCGGGGTCGCCGTCGATCCTCAATGCCTCGCCGGAAGCCGCCGCCGGCGGCGGGCTGGCGCTGCTCAGGACCGACGATCGCGTGCGCATCGATCTCAACAAGGGCACCGCCGACATCCTGATCTCCAAGGCCGAGCTCGCCGAGCGCCGCGCCGAGCTGCAGAAGCACGGCGGCTTCCACTATCCCGACAGCCAGACGCCGTGGCAGGAAATCCAGCGCGGGATGGTCGATCAGCTGGCGCAGGGCATGGTGCTCAAGCCCGCCGTCAAGTATCAGCGGGTCGCGCAGACGATGGGCGTGCCCCGGGACAATCACTAGCCCGGGCGGCCGCCGATGCCCACGACCGCCGCAAAACGCCGCGCGTTCCGCGAGCTTCATCGGACCGGATGCTTCGTCATCCCCAACCCGTGGGATGTCGGCTCGGCGCGCTATCTGCAGCATCTCGGCTTCAAGGCGCTGGCCTCGACCAGCTCGGGTTTTGCATGGTCGCAGGCCTGTGCGGATCGTGGCCTGAGGGTCGACATGGTGCTGGCCCACCTGCGCGCCATTTGTGCGGCGTCCGACCTCCCGGTGAACGCCGACTTCGAGCAGGGCTACGACCACGACGTCTCCGCCATGGCGGAGAACGTGCGGCGCTGTGTCGAGACCGGCGTCGCCGGGCTGTCGATCGAGGATGCAAGCGGCGACAAGGATGATCCGATCTACCCGATCGAGGAGGCGACGGCCCGAATCGCCGCGGCGCGCGCCGCGATCGACCGGACCGGCGGCGAGGTGCTGCTGACCGGGCGCGCCGAAGGGTTCCTGTTCGGCCGTCCCGACCTCGATGAGATCCTGCGGCGGCTGCGCGCCTATGCGCAGGCCGGCGCCGATTGTCTCTATGCGCCCGGCATCCGCACCCGCGAGCAGATCGCCGCGGTGG
>JBEKZK010000041.1:0-13810 GCA_049509935.1 Xanthobacteraceae bacterium
CCGTTGGCCTCCCCAATCAACCCGAACCACTCGTCCTCGGTGAGCACCTTGAGACCCAGCTCGCGCGCCTTGGTGAGCTTGGAGCCGGCGTCGGGCCCGGCCACCACCCAGTCGGTCTTCTTCGACACCGATCCCGCGACCTTGGCGCCGAGGCGCTCGGCCATGGCCTTCGCCTCGTCGCGGGTCATGCGCTCGAGCGCGCCGGTGAACACCACGGTCTTGCCGGCGATCGGCGTGGCGGTTTTCGGCTTCTCGGCATCGAGAATCTTCACCCTTGCGGTGAGGCGCTCGACCATGCGGCGGTTGTGCACCTCGGTGAAATAGGCGGCAAGGCTGTCGATCACGCTGTCGCCGATCTGATCGAGCGAATCCATCTCCTGGCGCGCCTCGGCGTCGCCGGCGCCGAGCTTGATGCAGGCGTCGTGGAAGGCCTCCCACGAGCCGTAGGCGCGCGCCAGCACCCGTGCCGTGGTCTCGCCGACATGACGGATGCCGAGCGCGTAGATGAAGCGCTCGAGCGAGATCTCGCGCCGCGCCGCGATGGCGTCGAACAGGTTGCGCACCGACACGGTGCCGAACCCTTCCTGCTCCTCCAGGCGGATCTTTGCGTTGCGGCTGTCCAGGGTGAAGATGTCGGCCGGCTCCTTGATGAACCCCTGCTCGAAGAACAGCGCGATCTGCTTCTCGCCGAGCCCCTCGATGTCGAAGGCGCGGCGCGACACGAAATGACGCAGATGCTCGATCCTCTGGTACGGGCAGGCGAACTCGCCGGAGCAGCGGGCGACCACGCCCTCCTCACCGGTCGCGATCTTGTCGCGGACCACCGCGGTGTGCAGCGGGCACGGACAGATTTTGGGAAACGCAAAGGGCGCGGAGTCCGGCGGGCGCTTGTCCGGCACGACTTCCAGCACCTGCGGGATCACGTCGCCGGCGCGCTGGATCATCACCGTGTCGCCGATGCGCACGTCGAGCCGGGCGATCTCGTGCTCGTTGTGCAGGGTGGCGTTGGCCACCACGACGCCGCCGACCGTGACCGGCGCGAGCTTGGCGACCGGGGTGAGCGCGCCGGTGCGGCCGACCTGGATCTCGATGTCCCGGACGACCGTCGAGGCCTTCTCGGCCGGGAACTTGTGGGCGATCGCCCAGCGCGGATTGCGCGACACGAAGCCGAGGCGCTCCTGCCAGTCGAGCCGGTCGACCTTGTAGACGACGCCGTCGATGTCGTAGTCGAGGCTCGCGCGCCGCGTCTCGATATCGCGGTAGACGGCGATGAGCTCGTCGACCGAGCGGGAGAGCCTGGTCAGCGGGTTGGTGTGGAAGCCGCGCGCCCCGAACCAAGTCAGCATGGCGGACTGGGTCTTCTCCGGCATCGCGCTCATCTCGCCCCACGCGTAGGCGAAGAACCGCAGCGGCCGCGACGCCGTGACGGCGGGATCGAGCTGGCGCAGCGATCCCGCCGCCGAATTGCGCGGATTGGCGAACAGCAGCTTGCCCTCGGCCTCCTGACGCCTGTTGAGCGCCAGGAAATCTGCGCGCGTCATGTAGACCTCGCCGCGCACCTCGCACACCGCCGGAGCATGGCCCCGCATCCGCTCCGGGACGTCGTCGAGCGTCCTGATGTTCGCCGTGACGTCCTCGCCCTCGGTGCCGTCGCCGCGGGTCGCCGCGTTGACCAGGCGGCCACCCTCGTAGCGCAGCGAGCACGACAGGCCGTCGATCTTCGGTTCGGCCGTGAAGGCGAGCGGCGCGTCGGCATCGAGCCGCAGGAAGCGGCGAATCCGTTCGACGAAGTCGGTAACGTCCTCGTCGGCGAACGCGTTGCCGAGCGAGAGCATCGGCACCGCGTGGCGCACCTTGGCGAACTTGCCGGCCGGTTGGGCGCCGACCTTGCGCGACGGCGAATCGGCGCGCGTCAGCTCGGGGTAGCGCTGCTCGATCGCCTCGTTGCGCCGGCGCAGCGCATCGTAATCGGCGTCCGAGGCGGTCGGCGCGTCGTCCTGATAGTAGCGCCGGTCGTGGCCGGCGATCTCGGCGGCGAGCCGTGCCAGCTCGGCTTTCGCCTGCGCCTCGGTGAGCGCCTCGACGGCGATGTCGGGAGCGGATTTGGCGGCTTGTTTGGCAGGCTTGGTGCGAGCAGGCATGGCGTTCAGATATTGGTTCGAGCCGATCTGGTAGCCCGGATGAAATCCGGGGCGGGCTGTGCAAGATGACACGGCTATTCCCGCATTGCGCTGCGCTCCATGCGGGCTACCCGGCCGCCGCGCGGATGAGACGCTCGGCGGCGGCGCGCGCCTCCTCGGTGATCTCGGCGCCGGCGAGCATCCGGGCGATCTCCTCGCGCCGGCGGTCGGCGGCGACCTCGGCGACCCGCGTGGCAACGCGCCTGCCGCGGTCGAGCGCGTCCTTGGTGATCAGGTAGTGCCGGTCGGCGCGCGCCGCGACCTGCGGCGCGTGGGTCACGGCGACGACCTGGACGCGCCCGGCGAGCCGGCCGAGGCGCTGCCCGATGGCGTCGGCGACGGCGCCGCCGACCCCGGTATCGATCTCGTCGAAGATCAGCGTCGGCGCCGAGCCGCGATCGGCCAGCACGACCTTGAGGGCGAGGAGAAAGCGCGCGAGCTCGCCGCCCGAGGCGACCCGCATCAGCGGCCCCGGGCGGGTGCCGGGATTGGTCTGCACCCAGAATTCGACCCGGTCGTAGCCGGTTGCCGCGCCCTCGGGCTCGCTGGTCAGCTCGGCGGTGAACCGCGCGCGCTCGAGCTTGAGCGGCGCCAGCTCGGCATTGACGGCGGTTTCCAGCGCCTTGGCGGCCTTGCGGCGGCCGGACGACAGCGCGCTCGCGCCGCTCCGATAGGCGGCTTCCGCGGCGCGCGACGCCGTCTCCAGCCCGCCGAGCTGCTCGGCGCCGGCATCGAGCATCGCGAGATCGCGGACGTAGCGGTCGGCGAGCGGGCCGAGATCGTCGACCCCGACGCTGTACTTGCGGCCGGCGGCGCGCAGCGCGAACAGCCGCTCCTCGATCCGCTCGAGCTCGCGCGGATCGTAGTCGGCGGCGCGCAACGCCGCTTCGAGATGCCCGCGGGCCTCCTCCATCGCGTTGAGCGCCACGTCGAGCGCCTTGACGGCCGGCTCGACCAGCGCCGGCGCCTGGGCGGCCCGGCGCTCGAGACGGCGCAGCGCGGTTGCCAGCGCATCGATCGGCGAATTGCTGCCGCCGAGCGATTCGTGGGCATCGTGCAGATCGGCTGCGACCTTCTCGGCCTGCATCATCGCGGCCCGCCGCTCGGCCAGCGCCAACTCCTCGCCCGCCTGCGGCGCGAGACGGCCGAGCTCGTCGACCGCATGGCGCAGCCATTCGGCCTCGCGCCGGGTGCGCTCGACCTGCGCCCGGTGGGCATCGAGCGTGCCGACCGCTGCACGCCAGGCGGCCCACAGCCGGCCGACCTTGTGGGCATCGGCCTCGAGGCCGCCATAGGCGTCGAGCAGCGCCCGGTGGCTCGCGGCATCGATCAGTGCGCGCTCGTCGTGCTGTCCGTGGATCTCGACCAGCGCGCTGCCCAAACTCTTCAGGATCTGCACGCTCACCGGCTGGTCGTTGACGAAGCCGCGGGTGCGGCCGTCGGCGAGCTGCACCCGGCGCAGGATCAGCTGGTCGTCGCTGGCGATGTCGTTGCTGGCGAGCACGCTCCACGCCGGGTGATCGCCGGCGACCTCGAACACCGCGGTGACCTGGCCCTGGTCGGCGCCGTGGCGCACCAGGCTCGAATCACCGCGCGCGCCCAGCGCGAGGCCGAAGGCATCGAGCAGAATGGATTTTCCGGCTCCGGTTTCCCCGGTGAGAACGGACAGGCCTGAAGCGAAATCGATATCGAGCCGGTCGATCAGGACAATGTCACGAATGGACAGCCGAACCAGCATCGCCGAGGCCGATCTTCTTGAAGGCCTTGCTTATCCACGAGCCGGCATCTTCCCGCGGCTCGAGCCCGCCCGACTTCACCAGGCTGTAGGCGTCCTTGTACCACGGGCTGTCGGGAAAATTGTGCCCGAGCACGGCTGCCGCCGTCTGCGCTTCGCCGACGATGCCGAGCGACATATAGGTCTCGGTCAGACGCATCAAGGCCTCCTCGACGTGACGAGTGGTCTGATAGTGCGTCACCACGACCTTGAAGCGGTTGATGGCGGCCGTGTAGTCGCGCTTTTCCTGGTAGTAGCGGCCGGTCGTCATCTCCTTGCCGGCCAGTTGATCGCGGGCGATCTCGAGCTTCTTCTTGGCGCTGCTCGCGTACTCGGAGTTGGGGAACTTGCGGGCAACCTCCTCGAGGGCGTTCACCGCCTTCTCGGTGCCGGCCTGGTCGCGGGTGATGTCGGGGATCTGATCGAAGTACGACGACCCGATGAGGAACTGGGCGTAGGCGGCGTCCGAGGTTCCCGGGTGCAGGGTCACGTAGCGCTTGGCCGCACCGATCGCCTCCTCGTATTCGCGACCGTCGTAGTACGCATAGGCCGACATGATCAGCGACTTGCGCGCCCACTCCGAATAGGGGTGCTGGCGGTCGACCTCCTCGAATTTCTTCGCCGCCGCCTTGGGGTCACGCTTGTTGTTGAGGAGGTAGAGCCCCTCGTTGTACAGCCGCTCGGGTGGATCATCGGCGGCGTTGACCGAAGTCTTGTCGCCGAAGAAATCGGGCATGGCGGGCAGCTCGGGCAGTCCGGGCTGGCCGCCGCAGGCCGCCACGGCGAGCGCGACGAAGGCGAGCGTCCCGGCGCGGCCGAGCGACCGCCCTCCCGGGGCGGAGATCATCGACGCGAGGACACGCAGACCCATCGGCACCCCCCACCCGCGAAAGAAGACAGCGTCGGAAGCGGCGCAGAGCGCCGCCACCCGTCACTGTAGCCGAAAAGCGGTCAGCCGGCCATGTGGATAAGCCGGCAATCAGCCCGGATTATGGCAATCTAATAGGCCGGTGCGACGTGGCCGGCCACGTCGGCGTAGCCGCGCACCCGCGGCGTGCGTTCCTCGACCACGGTCCAGGCGGTCGGATCGGCGATCAGGGCCGAAAGCACGGCGTGGTTGAGCTTGTGGCCGCCGCGCACCGAACGGTAGGCCCCGAGGATGGGGGCGCCGGCCAGCGCCAGGTCGCCGATCGCGTCGAGCGTCTTGTGGCGGACGAACTCGTCGGCGAAGCGCAGGCCTTCCGGATTGAGCACGCGGTTGTCGGTGACCACCAGCGTGTTCTCCAGCGAGGCGCCGAGCGCATAGCCGGCGCTCCACAGCTTGGCGACATCGCGCATGAACCCGAAGGTGCGGGCGCGGGCGACCTCGCGGCGGAACGTCCACGGCTCCACGTCGAGCGCCAGCGACTGCTTGCCGATCAGCGGATGGGCGAAGTCGATCTCGACCTCGACCCGGAACCCGCGCTGATAGGGGCGCAATTCGCCATACGAATTGCCGGTGACGATGCGGACCGGCTTGAGCACCTTGGTGTAGCGCCGCGGCGCGTCCAGGGTCACGATGCCGACCTGATCGATCGCGGCGACGAACGGTGCGGCACTGCCGTCCATGATCGGAGCTTCGGGCCCGTCGAGCTCGACGATCGCATTGTCGACCCCGAGGCCGCACAGGGCCGCCATGATGTGCTCGATGGTCGAGACCCCGGGACCGGACGCGTCCCCGAGCACGGTGGCGAGCTCGGTCGCGGTGACCGAACCGGCCTGGGCGCGAATCTCGCGATCGGGCTGGCCGTCCGTCCCGCAGCGAACAAAGACGACACCGGTTCCGGCGTCGGCAGGTTGGAGCGTCAAGGTGACCGGAAGACCCGAGTGCACGCCGATGCCGGCGACGGCGGTGCGATCTCCAAGCGTGGTTTGCCGACCCGCTTTCATGCTCGTCCCGCGACCCCTCCGGCGACCCATTCCGCCCGTTGTCGAGCGAATGCCGCCGCCCCGACCCTCGAGGGCCTCTGTTTCGCCATGGAATGCGAGGAGATTGCGATGCGGTCCTTGTCCGGCCGCTGCCGTCCCCCTGACGAAGTCCCCAAACGAAGCCCCTTCGACGTTGAGACTAGCCATTTGCCGGGCGCGAGCCAATTCACGTCTTTTTACCAACTGTTACCTTTCCGGCCAGAGATTGTGCCACCCGACCGGCCCTCCCCGGCCCGCGACATGCGGCGCCTCCGACGTTTCGCCGGAAGACCGTCAAATGTTAACCATGTCAACAACTTGCACGCCGACCGGACGCCCACGGACAGCGCGCGTCCGGCCGACGCGGAGGTCAGTTGGCCTGCCGGCGCAGGAACGCCGGAATTTCCAGCTGATCGTCGTCGAACGCATTGAGCACGGGCGTCGGCCGGCCGTGCGCATCGAGTCCCTGGGGGGCTGGACGCGGCGGCGGGGCACGCCTGGCATATTCGGAAACCGGGTCCTGTGCGCGCGACTCGTGCGTGCGCGATTCTTGAGCGCGCTGGTCTGGCGGGCGCTGATCTTGGGCGCGCGGGTCTTGTGCACGCGGATCTTGCGCACGCGGATCCTGGGCACGCGGATCTTGGGCGCGCGGATCTTGGGCGCGCGGATCTTGGGCGCGCGGATCTTGGGCGCGCGGATCCTGCGCCCGAGCGGCGTCGGGCCGCTGGCCCGGCGGCGGGGCCGCGCGTCCAGCCGCGGGCAGGGCCGGACGTGCCGCGGGCCGGGCCTGCGGCGGCGCGCCGGCTTCCACCTGCTCCTCGTCGCGACGGCCGAGGCCGACCGAGGCGAGCCTCTGGAGGAGCGTGGCACGGCGCTTTTCCGGATGCGCGGTCTCGACCTCCTCGCCGCGGCTCGCGCGCAGCTCCTTTTGCGTCTGCGCCGGCAGATCCTCGATCCGCGGCATTCTCGGCTGGCGCATCGGCCGCTCCGGTGCCGGCGGGATGAACGCCGCCTCATGCATCGGCACCTCCTGCACCGCCGACGGCTGCTCGTCGACCGGCTCGAGGAACAGCGACGGCTTGGGCGGTATCGGGCGGATGGTCACGTCCTCGATGGCGGTGGCCGGAGGCAGGCTCGGGGCGGCTGCCGGCGCCGGAAGGGCGTCGGCCGCCCTGACCGGAGCCTCGGCGACGGGGGCCGGTTCGGCGAAGCCATGCGGGCGCGGCGCCGGCTCGGCCCGCTCGATGCGCTCGGCCAACCGCTGGGTGTTGGACCGCAGCTTCTGGGTGAGCTCGGCGAGCCGCGAATCGAGTGAGGAGCCGGAGCCGGTCGCGGTGGCAGCCGGGCTCGGAATCGCCATCGGGATGGCGTCGATCCCGGTCGCCACGACGGAGACCCGGATGATGCCGTCGAGGCTTTCGTCAAAGGTCGCGCCGACGATGATATTGGCCTCGTGGTCGACCTCCTCGCGGATGCGGGTTGCCGCCTCGTCGACCTCGTACAGCGTGAGGTCCTTGCCGCCGGTGATCGAGATCAGCAGGCCGCGAGCGCCCTTCATCGAGGAATCGTCGATCAGCGGATTGGCGATCGCCGCCTCGGCGGCGGTCAGCGCCCGCTTCTCGCCGGTCGCCTCGCCGGTGCCCATCATCGCCTTGCCCATCTCGCGCATGACGGCGCGGACGTCGGCAAAATCGAGGTTGATCAGGCCTTCCTTGACCATCAGGTCGGTGATGCAGGCCACCCCCGAGTAGAGCACCTGGTCCGCCATCGCGAAGGCGTCCGCAAAGGTGGTCTTCTCGTTGGCCACGCGGAACAGGTTCTGGTTGGGAATGATCAGCAGCGTGTCGACCGCCTTCTGCAGCTCGGCGATTCCGGCTTCGGCGACCTTCATGCGCCGGGTGCCCTCGAACTGGAACGGCTTGGTCACGACGCCGACGGTGAGGATGCCGAGCTCGCGCGCCGCCCGGGCGATCACCGGTGATGCGCCGGTCCCGGTGCCGCCGCCCATGCCGGCGGTGATGAACACCATGTGGGCGCCCGACAGGTGATCGCGGATCTCGTCGATCACCTCGTCGGCGGCGGCGCGGCCGACGTCGGGCTGGGAGCCCGCGCCGAGCCCCTCGGTGACCTGAACGCCCATCTGGATGATGCGCTCCGACTTCGACATGGTCAGCGCCTGGGCATCCGTGTTGGCGACCACGAAGTCGCAGCCGACCAGCCCCGCGGTGATCATGTTGTTGACCGCGTTGCCGCCGGCACCGCCGACCCCGAACACGGTGATCCGCGGCTTGAGCTCTCGGATGTCGGGCATTTTCAGGTTGATGGTCATGGCTGCCTCTTCAGAATGCGGGCGCGAAGGCCAGCGGGTCGGGCCGGTCCGCCGCCGGCCCCTTGGTGGATCGAGAAGTGTGCACGAGCACGACGCATCAGAAACTCTCCCGCAGCCATCGACCAACCCGGGTCAGATAGCGGTCCGTCCCTGTCGAGAACTGCCGCGCGTGCCGCGGTTCGTAGTGTTCCAGGTAGGCCATTTGCGGGTACACCAGCAGGCCCGCCGCAACCGCGAACGCCGGCCCCTTGGCGGCATCCGCGAGCCCGCCGATGCCGAGCGGCCGCCCGCTGCGCACCTGGCGGCCGAGGATGCTGGCGGCGAGGTCGGGCAGGCCGGCAAGCTGGCTCGCCCCGCCGGTGAGGATGACGCGGCCGCGCGGATCGGACGCGAACGGCGAGGCCGCGAGCCGGTCACGCACCATCTCGAGAATCTCCTCGACGCGCGGACTGATGATCCGCACCAGCAGGGCGCGCGGCACCAGATGCGGCGGCTCGCCCTCGTCGTCGCCGACTGACGGCACGGTGATCATGTCGCGATCGTCCGATGCGCTCGACATGGCGCTGCCGTACAGGTTCTTGATTCGCTCGGCATCCGCAATACGTGCCGTCAGGCCGCGGGCGAGATCCATGGTGACGTGGTTGCCGCCGAGCGCGAACCCGTCGGCGTGAACGAAGCGTCCGCCGCTGAAGACCGCGGTCGTCGTGGTGCCGGCGCCGATGTCGACCACGGCCGCCCCGAGATCGGCCTCGTCGTCGGCCAGCACGCTCAGGCCCGCCACGTAGGGCGCGGCCGTCATGGCGCCGACCGCGAGGTGGCAGCGCTCGATCGCGAGCATCAGGTTGCGCGCCGGCGCGACGTCGGAGGTCACCACGTGCATGTCGACGCCGAGCCGGCGCCCGAGCATGCCGCGCGGATCACGGATCGCGCGGCTGTCGTCGAGCGAGAACCCGATCGGCAGCGAATGCAGGACGGTGCGCCCTTCGCGCACCGAATGGCGGCTGCCGGCGGCGAGCACCCGCTCGATGTCGCTGTCCGCCGCGTTCGGACCGCGCACGTCGACGCTCGCGGCGAATTGCTCGCTGGCGATCCGCCCGGCCGAGACCGCCACGATGACGGATTCGACCCGGGCCTTGGCCATGCGCTCGGCGACGTCGACGGCGTGGCGGATCGCCTGCTCGGCCTCGACGAGGTCGACCACCATCCCGGCCTTCATGCCGCGGGCGCGGACGTGGCCGAGCCCGAGAATTTCCACGATGTGGCTGCGCCGGCGAAACACCTCCTGGGGTGCGCACGGGGTCAGCTTCGCCACCATGCAGACGATCTTGCTGGTGCCGACGTCGAGCGCGCAGACGACCGCCGAGCGCTTCGGCGACAGCGGCCTGATCTTGGGGCTCAGCCCGTGCGCAAGCGAGCTCATGCGTCGCCCCCCTTGCGCTTGGTCTTCTTGTCGCTCGACAGCGCCTCGCGGGCCCGCGCCGCCTCGTCGGACAACCGGACCGTGACCCGGTCGGGAAGTCGCAGGTCGACCACCGTGATGTCCCGGCTGAGCAGCGACTTGTCGCGATCGAGGGCGGCCAGCCGGTCGAGCGCGGCCTCGACATTGCGTTCCGGCAGGCGGACATCGATGCCGTTGCCGAGCTTCAGGTTCCAGCGCCGGTCGGCGACCAGGACGCAGGCGCGGACCCGCTCGCGGAGCGCCGGGTAGCGATCCAGAATGCCGAGAAAGCTCTTCGCCTTGGCGGCCGCGCCGCGTCCGACCACGAACGGCAGGGCGGCGAATTTCTGATCGTTGAGCGGTCCGATCACGGTCCCGTCGGCGCCGACGATCGAGATTTTCCCGTCGACCTGCCACAGCGCAAACGGCTCGCGCTCGGTGAGCGTGATCTGCAGCCGGTCGGGATAGAGCTTGCGGACCGTGGCCTCGGCGATCCACGGAATGGCCTGCAGACGGGCGCGCGCCGCCTCGACGTCGAGGAACAGCAGCGAGGCGCGGTCGTTGACTCCCGCGGCCGCGAAGATCTCCGTCCGGCCGACGTGGCGCTCGCCCGACAGCGAGACCGACGCAATGGGAAATCCGGCCGCGATTGCAGCCGTATCGCGCGCGTCCTTGAGAGCCTCGATGATCATCTGGACATGGTCGCCTTTCACCACGCCGTAACCGATGCTCAGCACGATAAGCAGCGCCGATGCCCCGACGCCGACGAAGGGCGGCGGCGCGGCACGATCGAATCGGACCAGGCAACGTCGCACGACCCAGCTGATTCGGCTCGACTTTTCCGCGTTTCTCCGCTCCGGACGGTCCGAGCGCGCGCGGGCAACGGCCGGCCCGGCCGGGCTCGGCGGTACCGAGCGCCCGGTCGCAGTCGCCGGATCAGCCTCGCGTCCTCGACGTTTCATCGCACCAGCTCACCACACCAAAAGCCACCGGCCGGCGGCTTTCCGCCAGCGAGGTTTCGATCATGCCGGGCCGGGCATTGACTTCGAGACCGGCTAGTGCACCGATTCCGAAGTTCGCATCACTTGGCGACGTCCTCGGGTGCGAACTTCGGAATCCAGATGTGCACTAGCAAGCCTATGATTCTAGTGCGGCTTTTAGGATTTGAAGTTCCTATGACGAGCGCGCCGCACATCTGATAGGAACTTCAAATCCGCCGCACTAGCCCCTCCAAGTCACCTCCGCACAGTCGTCGCAACGGGATTCCGCGCGGCCCATGTCCCGGCATCCGCGTGCGCTATGGGCCGCAGACCCGAGTCTTCGGCCCTGTTGGTAAACATTTGGTTTAAATCGGCGCCGGAACCCGGCGCGGCGGCCGTCTCGGCAAGGGTTTTTTTACGCTTGACGGCAATGGGTTACCGGACCGCGACGATCATGGCGAAGCCGGCAGCCCGATTCGCCTGATTTCCCACTCGAGCTCGACGCCCGAGCCCTCGCGCACCCGCCGTCGTACGGTCTCGCCCAGGGTCTCGATCTCGGCCGCGGAGGCATTCCCCAGATTGATCAGGAAATTGCAGTGCAGCTCTGAGACCTGGGCATCACCGATCCGCAGTCCTCGGCAGCCCGCCGCATCGATCAGCTGCCAGGCCTTGGCGCCCGGCGGATTCTTGAACGTCGACCCGCCGGTGCGGCTCTTCACCGGCTGGGTCGCCTCGCGTGCCTCGGTGATGGCGTCCATCTCGGCTGCGATGGCGGCCGGATCGCCGGCCGCGCCGCGAAACAGGGCCTGCGTGAAGACGACGTCCTCGGCGACGCCGCAGTGGCGGTAGCCATAGTGCATGTCGGCCGCCGCGTAGACCCGGACGACGCCGCGACGGTTCACCCCGCGCGCCTCGACCAGCGCATCCTTCGTCTCGCGGCCATAGGCGCCGCCGTTCATCCGCAGGGCGCCGCCGACCGCGCCGGGAATCCCGCGCAGGAACGACAGCCCGGCGATCCCCGCGCCTTGCGCCGCGCGGGCGACGCGGACATCGGGCACCGCGGCGCCGGCCCGCACCCGGTGGTCCGCCTCGACCGCGACGTCGGCAAAGCCGCGGCCGAGCCGGATGACGACGCCCGGCACCCCGCCATCGCGCACGATGAGGTTGGACCCGAGCCCGATCACCGTCACCGGCACGCCGTGCAGGTTCTCGAGGAAATGCGCGAGGTCGCCCTCGTCGGCGGGCGAGAACAGCACCTGGGCGGGTCCGCCGACCCGGAACCAGGTGAGATCCGCCAACGGCTGATTGGCGATCAGCCGGCCGCGCAGCCCGGGCATCGCGGCGTTGAGATCGCCGACGATATCGGGGAACGCCGTCACGCGGGCCGCAGCGCGGCGAGCTCGCCCGGCAGCGCGTTCGCCCATTGGGTGATGCTGCCAGCGCCGAGGCAGACCACATAGTCGCCCGGCTTCGCCAGCCCCTCGACCAGCCCGGGCAGCTGCGCCGGCGCGTCGAGCGCCATCACCCGGCGGTGCCCGCGCGCGCGCAGGCCGTGCACCAGCGAGTCGCGGTCGGCGCCGGGGATCGGCGCCTCCCCGGCCGGATAGACGTCGGCGATGATGACGACGTCGGCATCGGTGAAGCAGGTGCAGAACTGCTCGAACAGCGTGGCGAGCCGGGTGTAGCGGTGGGGCTGGAACACGGCGATGACCTGGCTTTCGGTGGTCTCGCGCGCCGCCTTGAGCACCGCGGCGATCTCCACCGGATGATGGCCGTAGTCGTCGATCACGGTCACGCCATTCCAGGTACCGACGCGGGTGAACCGGCGCTTGACGCCGCCGAAGCCGGCGAGCGCCTGGCGGATCGTCTGGTCGGAGACCCCGAGCTCGCGGGCGACCGCGACCGCCGCCGTGGCGTTGAGCGCATTGTGGCGGCCCGGCATCGGCAGCGTCAGGCCGCCGATCTCGTGGCTGGCGGCGCCGGCGCGATCGCGGAACGCCACCGCGAACGTCGTGACGCCGCCGGCATGGCCGAGATCGACGAGGCGGGCGTCGGCCTGCGGGTTCTCCCCATAGGTGACGACGCGCCGGTCCTCGATGCGGCCGACCATGGCCTGCACCACCGGATGATCGGTGCACATCACGGCGAACCCGTAGAACGGCACGTTCTCGACGAACGCCTGGAACGCCTGCTGCACCGCCTCGAAGGTCTTGAAATGATCGAGGTGCTCGGGATCCACGTTGGTGACGATGGCGACGTCGGCGGGCAGCTTGAGGAAGGTGCCGTCGGACTCGTCGGCCTCGACCACCATCCAGTCGCCGGCGCCGAGCCGGGCGTTGGTGCCGTAGGCGTTGATGATGCCGCCGTTGATCACCGTCGGGTCGAGATGCCCGGCATCGAGCAGCGCCGCGACCATGGACGTAGTGGTGGTCTTGCCGTGGGTGCCGGCGATGGCGACGCAGCTCTTGAGCCGCATCAGCTCCGCCAGCATCTCGGCGCGGCGCACCACCGGCAGCCGCAGCGCCCGGGCCGCGACCAGCTCCGGATTGTCCCGCTTGATCGCCGAGGAGACGACCACCACCTCGGCGCCGGCAACGTTGCTGCCGTCGTGCCCGATCGCGACCCAGATGCCCTTGTCGACCAGCCGCTTGACGTTGGCGCTCGCCGCCACGTCCGAGCCCTGCACCGTGTAGCCGAGGTTGTCGAGCACCTCGGCGATGCCGCTCATGCCGATGCCGCCAATGCCGACAAAATGGATCGGACCGATGTCCTGCGGCAGCTTCATGGGCGGGCGCTCCGGAAAGGGGCGAAGGGCCGCGCCGTTATGGCGCGAAGGGGGCCGGCGTGCAAAGGCCGGGCTCGTGATTGACTCCCGGTGCGGTGCATACGATGGTGAATTTGGTCGGGAGTTCAATGCGATGGGTGTTGTTGGCGATCCGGAGCTGGAACGTTTGCTGGCGACTTTGCACGCCAGAAGCGACGAGCAGGCTCCAGCGATGCGAAAGTACTACGCCGAGCGGGCCACCTCGTCCGCCACCGAGGACGAGGTGAAGGCCTTTCGCAGCGACAAGCTCGTCGCGCTCGACCGCGACAAGGCGGAATTCTGCTATCAGCTCTGCCGAGCGACCAACGCACGGCGAATTGTCGAGGTCGGCACCTCTC
>JBEKZK010000410.1:0-4883 GCA_049509935.1 Xanthobacteraceae bacterium
ATCCATCTGGTTCTCCTCGCATTGTTGTCAGCGCCCAACGTCCGACCGCTTCGGCGGGTTCCCGGCACTGCGATGGAACTTTTCCGCGGCGGCGGCGTTGGCAGCGCGAGCATTTGCACTGCACGTGCACTGCACGCACAGGGGAACAGCCATGGCCAAGCGCAACAACGGCAGCCGCAACGGCGGCACCGCAAGGGAAATCGCCAAGCTCCGCGAAGACGTCGCCCAACTCGCGTTGCAGCTCGGCAACGTCGCCGACACCGCGGCGGACGGCGCGCTCGATCAGGTGCGCGCCCAGATCCAACGGGTCAAGGGCGGGCTCGACGATCTGTTCGTCGAGGCGAGCGATCGCGGCCAGGACGCCGCCGAAGCCGTGCGCGACGTGGCGGCGACGCTGTCCGACGCGGTCGAGGAGACGATTCACCGCCGGCCGCTGACGACGCTCGGGCTCGCCCTCGGCGCGGGTTTCATTGCCGGGGCGACCTGGCGCCGCTGAGGAGGTCTGCGGTGCTCGACGTCCTGGGCGGCGTCAAGGCGAAGGTGGACGGGTTCCTCGAGGCGATGCTGTGGGCCGCGGTCGCGGCAGCAGCGGCCACCGCCGGTGGGCTCTTCCTTCTGGTTGCCCTGTTCATCTGGCTCGCCGCCCGCTACGACCCGCTGACCGCATGCCTGGTGCTCGGACTGCTGTTTGTCGCTGTTGCGACCGGCGCGTCGATCGCGTTCCTGCTGGTCCGGCGCCGACCTGATCGCGCTCCCGTGCCGGCAGGAAGGCTCGATCCGGCCCCGACCGGCGCCATCGCCACCGATCTTCTCGCCGGTCTCGTGGCCGAGGCAAGTGAACGCGGCCGCGAAACCGCGGATGCCATCAGAAGCACGGCAGGAGACGCCGCGGACGCCTTGCAGGAGACGCTGGAGCGGCGGCCGCTCACCGCCCTCGGCATCGTCATCGGCATCGGGTTCCTGTTCGGCGCGAAGTGGCGACGCTGACGTGAGAGCAAGATGAGGGCCGGAGTCGACGCGCGGGCGAGCGCATGGGGAGCGGTCGCGAGCGCGACGGGCGCAGTCGGGCTGGGATTCCTGCTGATCGGTCTGTTCATCTGGCTCGACAGCCGGTACGACGTCGTCACCGCATGGCTGGTGGTCGGCCTGCTGCTCATCCTCATCGCGCTCGCCCTCACGCTGATGCTTGTCCTGGTGCGGCGCCGGCCCGCACCGGTCGCAGAGCTCCGTGTGGCGCCGGCGGGACCGTGGTGGCTCGAACCGCGGATGCTCGGCAGTGCGCTCCAGGTCATCCGCGTCGTCGGCGCCCGCCGCACATCGCTTCTGCTGGTCGCGGCCCTGGCCTGCGGATTTCTCCTGAGCTCGACGCGGGCGACGAGCCGCATGCGGCCGCCGCACTGAGCTCGCCAGTCGTCCGGCCGCATGCGACCGAGCGCGTCATGGCCGGGCTTGTCCCGGCCATCCACGCCTTGCTTGTTGCCAGGCAAGACGTGGACGCCCGGCACAGGGCCGGGCATGAGGGGTGAAAGTTTGTTTGGGGCCTAAGCGGTCACCGGCGGCGGGACTTCCGACGGGGGCTGGGGCGGATCCTGCTCCGGAGCGGGCGGCGGATCGCCCAGTGGCGGAATGTCGGGACCGGGCGACGGATCGTGCTGCGGGACCGGATCGGCCGGCCTCGGGCGGGGCGGATCGCGCTCCGGCGCGGGCGGGGGATCGCTCAATGGCTGTTCACGCGGCACGGCGAAACATCTCCAGCGTTGCGCTACACCCGCCCCATCAGGGCGAGCACGAGGACGACGATCAGCACCAGCCCGACGACGCCACCGGGACCGTATCCCCAGCCGCTGCTGTACGGCCAGGTCGGCAGCGCGCCGACGAGAACGAGGATCAGAACGACGATCAGAATTGTCGACAGCATCACAGCCTCCTGTCCATCCCCCGCGGCAAAAGAACGCCGGAGCAAACTGTTTGTTCCCGCGCGATCGTCAGGTGAGGATGCACGGACGGCGCCCGAGCGGCAGAAAAATTCCGCGAACCCTGCGGAACCGATCCGCGGGACGCGACGTTGTCGGGTCGAGGCATCGGACGGCTTGCCCCCCGCTTCCCCCCCAAGCAAGCGAGCCTCCGGTAATTCAAGACCCCAGCTTAGCTCACGCGGCTGGGGTCTCTTTCATTTATGGAGCCGCCGCCTTGTCCATCGCCGCCAGGATCGCGGCGAAGCGCGCCTCCAGGTCGGCGCGCATCTGCGGGTGCGTGAACACGTAGAGCTCGTCCTCGCGGATCGCCTTGAGGACGCGCGCGGCGACCTCCGACGGGTCGAGCCCCGAGCGGATGAGCTCGGCGATCTGCGCGGCCAGCGCGCCGCCAGGGCTCGCGGGGTCCGTCTTCCGCGCCGGACCGTAGCGCTGCGGCCGATTGCGCCCGCTGTCGCTGATGCGGGTGCGGACGAATCCGGGACAGAGCACCGACACGCCGATGCCGAGCGGCCCGAGTTGCACCGCCAGCGCCTCCGACATGTTGACCACCGCGAACTTGCTCGCCGCGTACGGGCTGAACCCGAGCCCGCTCAGCAGTCCGGCCATGGACGCGGTGTTGACGATGTGGCCGCCCTCGCCGTGGGCGCGGATGTGCGGAAGGAAGCTTCGGATGCCGTGCAGGACGCCCATGAGGTTGACGTCGAGCACCCATCGCCAATTGTCGAGCGAGATGTCGTCGATGCCGCCGGCGGCGGCGACACCGGCATTGTTGCAGACCACGTGGACATGTCCGAATGCCTGGTACGTCGCCTCGGCCGCACGATCGACGCTGAGCGCATCGGCAACGTCGCAGGTGACGCCGCGAACATGCGGGGCAAAATGCTTCAGGCCTTCCACTGCGGCGGCCAGCGCGTCCGCCTCGATATCGGCCAACATCACGTTCATGCCGGCTTCCGCGAAGGCGCGGCCGAGCGCGAGCCCGATGCCACTCGCCCCGCCTGTCACGAATGCCGTCTTGCCGGCGAGCTCGCGCATGATTCCTCCTGCTGCCCTGGATCACGGCAGGAGCCTATCATCTCGCTCATCGGGATGCGCGATCCCGCCGAGCGACAAGACGCGGGTCCCGCGCGGGGCCCGCCAAAAGCTTGAAGGTCGCCGATCAATGTGCTAATCTGGTCAGTATGACTAGAATTGCAAAATCGAGGCCGACCAAGCGGAAGGGTCGCGCCCGCGGGCGCCCGGGCCACTGGCTCCTGCAGGATGCCAAGGCTCGCTTCAGCGAGCTGGTACGGCGCGTCCGCAGCGAAGGCCCGCAGCACGTGACGGTGCACGGGCGCGACGAAGTGGTCGTCATCGCGGCGGAAGAGTTTCGCCGCCTCAAGGGGGACCTCACCGGGCAAGCGCTCGTTGCCGCCATGCAGGCCTCCCCGCATCGCGAGACCGACGTCGAGCCAGGACGCTCCCGGATGCCCGTGCGCGAAATATCTCTGTGACGGGCTGGCTGCTGGATACGAACGTCTTGTCCGAGCTGCGTCGCCCAAAGCCCGCGCCCAGGGTGGTCGCGTTCATTGCCGCCCAGCCGCTCGAACTGCTCCACGTCAGTGCGGTCACGCTTGCAGAGATCCGCTTCGGGATCGAACTGGTCACCGATGCGACCAAGCGCGCCGAACTCAATGACTGGCTCGCGCATCAGGTGCGGCCAATGTTCGGGCAACGTGCTCTTCCGGTGACGGAAGACATCATGCTCAAGTGGCGCCTGCTGGTTGAGGATGGTCGCCAAGAGGGCCACACCTATTCGCAGCCAGCTCTCATCATAGCCGCTACTGCTCTGCAACATGGATTGGCCGTCGTATCGCGCGACACGAGCGACTATGAAAGAGCCCGCGTCCCGGTGCTCAATCCATGGAGGGCGGAGGTCCTCTGACGTCGGATGCGAAGCGGCCGGACAACGGGAGGTGCGGCGCATCCATCCGGGAATCGGCGGTGGCGGCGCGGCGATGACCCGACGTCAGCTCGAACCGATCGCGCCTCATTCGTGTCCGCTTCGCCGGGCTTCGTTGACCGGGCAGGCGCGACTGGCCATCATGGCGGCGTTCACCAAGGGGGATTCCATGAGAAAGCTCGGACTCATCGCCATCCTGGCGCTCGGCCTCGTCGCCGGCGCGCCGCTCGCCACGCCGGCCGGGGCGCCGATCGGCGCCACGGCCGCGCTGGCCCAGGCGCTGCTCGACCTCAATTCGGCCTCCAAGGCCGACCTCGACGGCCTTCCCGGAATCGGCAGCGCCTATGCGGACAAGATCATCAAGGGACGGCCCTACAAGGGAAAGGACGAGCTCGTGCAGAAGGGCATCATTCCGCAGGCCACCTACGACAAGATCAAGGACAAGGTCATCGCCAAGCAGAAGTGAGCGAGCCGGCACCGGCACCCCGGACGGGCGGCCAAACAACCGACAACCGATCACCAACAGGGAGTGGAGACATGAACAGCAAGCTTCTCGTCGCGGCCTGCGCGGCCGCGATCTTCGGCCTGGCGACGCTGACGTCGGGCGCGGCGCTCGCCCAGCAGAAGACCGCCAAGGAATGCAACGACGAATGGACCGCGCAGAAGGCGACGCTGAAGGCCGCCGGCACCAAGAAGAAGGATTTCATCGCCGAATGCCGCGGCACTGCGACGCCGGCCGCCGCAGCGCCCGCGGCCGCGGAGCCGGCGCCGAGCGCCCGGCCGATGGCCGGCAAGCCGGCGGAAGCCAAGCCGATGGCGGCCCCCAAGCCGATGGCCGACAACGAGTTCACCACCGAGGCGCTGGCCAAGGCGCACTGCCCGGCCGATACGGTGGTCTGGGTCAATCTGAAATCGAAGGTCTATCACTACGCCGATACGAGCGACTACGGGAAGACCAAGAAGGG
>JBEKZK010000411.1:0-4881 GCA_049509935.1 Xanthobacteraceae bacterium
GCTCGCGCGACCGCGACCCGAAGATCTCGCGGTAGGCGAGCGTCGTCGCGCCGAGCATCAGGATGTTGATGCCGATCCCGGTGACGATCTGGTTGGCGCGCAGCGTCACGCTGAGGAACGCCTGCAGCGCCGCCACCGGGAGCACCGCGAGCACGCCGATGGCGAGGCCGATCAGCGGATCGCCGGTCGCCCAGGCGCCGACCGCCGCCGCGAAGGCGCCGGTCAGCATCATGCCTTCGAGGCTCATGTTGAGGACGCCGGCGCGCTCGCTGACCAGTTCGCCGATGCCGGCGAGCAGCAGCGGCGCCGCGAGGCGGATCGACGATCCGACGAAGACGGCGAGCAATTCCCAGGTCATGGCGGTCCACTCATGGCGTTCGCCTGTCGAGCCAGAACGAGGCGCCGGCCAGCATGATGACGATGAGGCCCTGGATCACCATGACCAGCGCGGTCGGCACCGCGGCGACCATCTCCATGTTGATGCCGCCCGAGCGCAGGAAGCCGAACAGCAGGGAGGCCGCGATGACGCCGCCGACCGATCCGCGCGCCAGCAGGCCGGCCACCAGGCCGTCGAACCCGTAGCCCGACGAGAAGCCGTCCTTGAGCAGATACTGCTCGCCCTGGATCATGAACGAGCCGGCGAGGCCGCCGAGCGCGCCGGCCAGCGCCAGCGCCGTGATCACGGTGCGCCCGTAGGAGATGCCGGCGCGGGTGGCGGCGACCGGATTGAGCCCGACGGCGCGCAGCCGGGTGCCGAAGATGGTCTTCTCCAGCACGATCGCGGCCACCACCGCGATCACGATGGCAATCGGCAATCCGATGTGCAACGGAAAGGAAAAGTCACCGGTGAGCAGCGGCAGCTGGGTGGAGTCCGGGATCTCCAGCGACTCCGGCAGCGTCGCCGACGTGGTGCGCGGCCGCCGCAGCAGCGCCTCGGACTGCACCGACCAGTAGACCAGCCAGATCGCGATGAACGACAGCAGCAGCGTGCTGATGACCTCGTTGGTGCCGGCCTTCACCTTGAAGATGCCGGCAAGCGCCCCCCACACCGCGCCGGCCGCGACCCCTGCCAGCATCGGCAGCACGATGGGCAGGCCGAGCGGCAGGTGCGCCACCCCGCCGTAGAGCGCCACGGCCGTCGCCGCGATGCCGCCGACCGCGATCTGGCCCTCGCCGCCGACATTGGTGAGGTTGGCGCGGTTGGCCAGCACGAAGCCGATGCCCACCAGGGCGAACACGACGCTGCGATTGATCGATGCGGCGATCGCGTAGGGTGAGCCGATCGCGCCGCCAATGAAGGCGTCGAGCGCCGCCCGGATCGGCACGCCCATCAGGCCGACCAGCCCGAGGCCGATCGACCCCGCCGCCAGCACCGCCGCGACCGGAATGAGGATCGCGGCATGGCGGCGGACCAGCGACCCGAGCCGCGGGCTCGCGGGCGCCACCGTCGTCCGCGCGGTGGTCGTCGTCATGCGGCATGCCCCGCCATCATGGCGCCGATGCGTTGGCGCTGCCCCGGGTCCGCCGGGCACATGCCCATGATCCGGCCGCGATAGAGCACGATGATCCGATGGGCGACGCCGAGCAGCTCGTCGAGCTCCGACGAGATCAGGATGACGCCGACGCCGCGCTCGCTCGCCGCGCGGATATGGCCATAGACCGCCGCGACGGCGCCGACGTCGAGCCCGCGGGTGGGCTGGGCGGCGAGCAGCACGGTGAGGTTCTGCAGGCTCAGCTCGCGGGCCAGCACCGCCTTCTGCTGGTTTCCGCCGGAGAGGCTGGAGAACGCCGCCTCGGGGCCGGCCGCGCGCACGTCGAAATGCTTCATCAGCGCCAGTGCCGCCGAATTGACGGCGCCGCGGCGCAGGAAGCCCCAGCGGGTGAACTCGCCGAGCCGGCTGAGGAACATGTTCTCGGCGACCGTCATGCCGGTGATGCAGCCGACCGCGTGACGGTCCTCCGGCACGACCCCCATGCCGGCGTCGGTCACCGCCTTCGGCCCGGCCCGGGTGAGGTCGAGATCCTCGAGATAGAAGCTCCCGCTGGTGGGCTCGATCATGCCCGACAGCACGGCGGCGAGCTCGCTCTGCCCGTTGCCTTCGACGCCGGCGATGCCGATGATCTCGCCGCCGTTGAGCGTCAGGGTGAAGTTGTCGAGCCGGGTCACGCCGTGCGCGTCGCGGACCGTGAGGCCGTCGACCTGCAGCACCTCGGTCGCCCCGTGGGCCCCGGCGGCGGAGCGATCGGGCGACGCGCCCGGCGGCGCCGCAGTGGCGCCGACGGGCGTCGCCGGCGCATCCGCGTCGCGGTGGATCATGGCGCGCACCAGGGCGTCGATCTCGGCGGCCGGCGCGCTCGAGGTCGCGACCACGCGTCCGCCGCGCAGCACGGTCACCCGGTCGGCCGCCTTCTTGATCTCCGCCAGCTTGTGGGTGACCAGCACGACGCCGCACCCGCGTTCCGCGACCCGCCGGCAGACGTCCAGCAGTGCGGCGATCTCGTCCGGCAGCAGCACCGCGGTCGGCTCGTCGAGCACGAACAGATGCGGGTCGCGCATCAGGCACTTGACGATCTCGACCCGCTGGCGCTCGCCGACCGACAGATCCTCGATTCTTGCGAACGGCTCGAGCGGCAACCCGTACTGCCGGGCGAGCTGATCGAGGCGGCTCGCGCAGGCGCGGCGGTCGAGGACGCCGCGGGTCTGGCCGAGCAGCACGTTGTCGACCACCGTCATGTCGTGCACCAGGCTGAAGTGCTGGTGCACCATGGAGATGCCGCTCGCCAGCGCGTCGGCCGGCGCCGTCGGCCGATAAGGCTCCCCGCGAAACCGCATGACGCCGGCGTCGGGCTGGTGGACGCCGAAGATCAGGTTGCACAGCGTCGACTTGCCGGCGCCATTCTCCCCGAGGATACAGTGGATCTCGCCCGGCACGATGCCGAGCGAGACCTCGGAGAGCGCGAGCAGGCCGCCGAACCGTTTGGTCATTCCCTGCACAGACAGCAGCGGGGCGGATGGCGCGCTCACGTCAATCCACCCTCGCCGCGTCGTGCCGGTCCATGGATCCTGGTCCCAGGAGTGCCGGGTCAAGGCGTGCCGGGAACGTCGCGTCAGCCCTTGAGCACCGTGATCTTGCCCGACAGGATATCCTTCATGATCTCCTCGAGCTTCGCCTTCTGCGCCGGCGTGGCGCCGCAGACGGCGATGCCCGACGCCTCGGGGCCCATCTTGAGGCCGAACTCCTTGTAGCCCGGCTTCCAGCTGCCCTTCACCATCTCGTCGATCGCGTAGCTCACCTGGTATCCGACCCCGGTGATCGAGTAGGCGACATAGAGCGGATCGCTGCCGCAACGATCCGTATAGCTGCCGATGATGTGCGTGCCCTTCTCCTTGGCGGCCTGCTCCATGCCGCGCAGGCCGAGATTGAGGATGTGATAGTGGACGTCGGCGCCCTGCGCGATGGCGGCGAGCGTCGCCTCCTTCGACTTGGCGACGTCGTCGAAGTCGCCGGTGTAGTTCTCATAGTATTTGATGTCGGACTTGATGTACTTGGCGCCCTTGCCGAACTCCTTGCCGGCATTGACGATGGAGGGAATCTCCAGGCCGCCCACATAGCTCACGCCGCCGGTCTTCGACAGCATCGCGGCCGCGGCGCCGGCCACGAACGCGATCTCGGCCTGCTTCACATCGTAGCCGGCGACATTGGGAAGCGCGTCGGCCTCGTTGCCGCCGACGATGGAGAATTTTGTCCCGGGAAACCGCTTGGCGACCTTGTAGACCGCCGCCTGGGTCTGGCCGCCGACGCCGATCACCAGGGCGTTGCCGGTCGCCAGGTTGGTCAGCGCCTGCTCCATGTCGGCATAGTTGATGTTCTCGATCATCTGCACCTTGATCTTGTCGCCGTACTTCTTCTCCGCGGCGACGAGACCGTCGTAACCGGATTCCATCCAGCCCTTGTCGGACTTCGAGCCCGGAATCAGGATGCCGACCTTGATCGGATCGGCGGCGACGGCGTGGTGCGGCATCGCGATCGCGGCTGCGACCGCCATCGCTCCCAACATTCGGCGAAAGTACATCATCGATCCCCTGACAGCTGTTGCATGACCGGGTTCCCCCGCTGGCATGTCGCGTCGACCGCGACATTGGACTCTGAGGCTCTTGGCGATTTTCGGCCTCGCCATTTCTCAGCGAGCAAACCGCATGCCACCCATGATGCGATTGATTTATCAGATAAATTTCCTGCGTTGCGCTCGCGCAATAAATAAGTGCTTATTATCTCGGCAGCGTGCGGCGAATCCGTCACTTTCCTGGGCAGGTGTGCCCGCCGTGGCGCAAAAAACCCCGAGCTTTGCCGCCCCGGCGATGGCAGGAAACTTGCAGATCCGGTCGCGGAAAGCTCGCCGAGGCCACGTCATCGTCGCCACGTCATCGCGAAGGAGAGACATGATGTCTGCACCACGGAAGCAGGCGGACGCCGCCGGCGGGACCCTGGGCATCGGGCGCAATACCCAATGGTGGGCGAGCGAAAGCGACGTCGACATGGCGTCGCCGGCGCCCTCGCCCATCGCGGTCAGGATTTCGTGCGAGCCGCAGGCGGTCACGGTTGACCTTCATCGCACCGCGATCATCGTCATCGACATGCAGAACGATTTTTGCGCCAAGGGCGGATGGGTCGACCATCTCGGCGCCGATTACACCCCCGACCGCACCCCGATCGCGCCGTTGCAAAAACTGCTGCCGGTGCTGCGCAAGGCCGGCGTACCGGTGATCTGGGTCAACTGGGGCAACCGTCCCGACCTCGCCAACATGCCGCCCAACCAGATCCATCTGTACAAGCCCAAGGGCGTCGGCATCGGGCTCGGTGACCCGCTGCCCGGCAGCGG
>JBEKZK010000412.1:0-4877 GCA_049509935.1 Xanthobacteraceae bacterium
CTGCGCACCGCCGGCAGTGACGGCGCGGCCACGATAGAGCCGCAGCCGGATCGGCCCGTGCGGGCCGCCGGCCGAAAGATTTTTCACCTCGGCGACGGCCGGCTGCGGCTGCTTCAACGCCGCGCGCATCTCGTGCAGCTGCTCTCGTGCCTGCACCGGCGTCAGCGTCTCGAACGCCGGCCGTCCGGCCTTGATCATGGCGTCGAGGATGATTTGGGCGTCGGGATCGAGCGGCATGCGTGCGTCCTCGGAAATTCAAAAGACCAGGTATTGCCCCGTAGGCCGGCCGTGCGACCATGGTAGAGCAACCGCGTATCCCGGTAAATTCGCCCTGAGCACCCGAATTTCATCGTCCGCCGTGGACCTTTCTGCCCTGCCGGGCATTACGTCCGACGGGCTGCCTTTTGGCTGATGACGGATCCGCCCATGCGCAAACTCCTGATCGTCGGGGCCGCGGCTCTCGCTTGCGTGGTGGCTGTCGCCGTGGTGTTGCGGGTGCGTGCGAGCACCTCGGCCGCCGCGACCGCAAGGGAGGCGCCGGCGGCCGCCGCCGCAATTCCGGTTCTCGTCGCCACCGCCGAGGCCAAGGATGTGCCGATCATCCTGCGGGGCCTGGGAACCGTGGAAGCCTTCAACACCGTCTCGGTGAAGAGCCGGGTCGAAGGCGCGATCACGAAGATCAACTTCAAGGAAGGACAGGAGGTTCACACCGGCGACGTTCTGATCGAGCTGGACGCACGCCCCTACCGGGCGGCGCTCGATCAGGCCAAGGCGGTGCTGGTCAGGGATCAGGCTTCGCTGGCCAACGCCCAAGCGGACTTGCAGCGCTATGCAAAGTTGCTGCAGCAGAGCTTCGCGCCGGAACAGCAATACGCGACGCAAAAATCCACCGTGGCGCAGGGCGAGGCCAGCCTGGTCGCCGACCAGGCCGTGATCGAGGCGGCGCAGGCCAATGTCGACTACGCGTCGATCAAGTCGCCGATCGACGGTGTGACCGGGATCCGGCAGGTCGATCTCGGCAATCTGCTGCAGGCCAATTCGCAGACCCTGGTGGTGCTCACCCAGGTCAAGCCCATCTATGTCATTTTCACCCTGCCGGAAGCCGACATCCGGCGCGTCCGTGAGGCGATGGCGAAGACCCGGTTGAGCGTTCTCGCGTTCGCGGCCGGCGATGACAAGCAGATCGCGGCGGGCGGCCTCGACCTCGTCGACAACGCCGTCGACCAGACGACCGGAACGTTCAAGCTCAAGGCGGAGTTTGCCAATGACGACACGGCGCTGTGGCCCGGCCAATTCGTCAACGCGCACCTCGTGCTCAGCGTCGTCCACGATGGCGTCAACGTGCCATCTGCGGCGATTCAGACCGGACCCAAGGGACCGTTCACCTACGTCGTCAAGGACGATTCGACCGTCGACATGCGTGCCGTCACGGTGATCCAGACCGAGAGCAACATGGCGCTCGTCGGCTCCGGGCTGAAGGCCGGCGAGCGCGTCGTGACCGCCGGCCAGTTCAAGCTTCAGGCCGGCGTCAAGGTTTCGGTGTCGGACCGGCCGGCGGATGTCGGGCCGAACGCCGCGTCCGATACGCCGATCGGAACGTCGCAATGAACATTTCGGCGACTTTCATCGCGCGGCCGATCGCCACGGCGCTGCTCATGGCTGCGCTCCTCGTCGGCGGTGCCATCGGCTACGACCTGCTGCCCGTGGCGGCCCTGCCGACGGTCGATTTTCCGACCATCGCGGTGTCGGCGAGCCTGCCGGGTGCGGACCCGGAGACGATGGCATCGTCGGTCGCCCAGCCGCTCGAACGGCAGTTCGCCGATCTTCCCGGCGTCAATCAGATCACCTCGACCAGCGTTCTCGGCTCGACCAGCATCACGCTCCAGTTCGCCCTGTCCCGCAACATCGACGGCGCCGCCGGCGACGTCCAGCAGGCGATCAATGCGGCGCAGGGCTATCTGCCCAAGAACCTGCCGAACCCGCCGAGCTACAAGAAGGTGAATCCCGCCGATCAACCAATTCTCATCCTTGGCCTGACCTCGCAATCCATGCCGCTGACGCAGCTGGATCAATATGCCGATCTCAACCTGGCGCAGCGCGTGTCGACGTTGCCCGGCGTCGGCCAGGTCTCGATCTTCGGCGAGCAGAAGCTCGCGCCGACCATCATGGTCAACCCGCTGGCGCTGGCGGCGCGCGGCGTCGGCCTCGACGAGGTCGCCACCGCGGTGACGGGCAACACGGCGGATCTGCCGGTCGGGACCTTGCAGGGTCCGCAGCAGTCCTATCAGATCGGCACCAATGGTCAGCTGTTCTCGCCGCAGGCCATCGCCAGAACCGTCGTCGTCTATCGCAACGGCGCACCGGTTCGGGTCGGCGATATCGCCAAGGTCGTCTCCGGCGTGGAGAGCCCGTTGCAGGCGAGCTGGGTCGGCGCGGAACGCGGCGAGATGATCGGCATCTGGCGCCAGCCGGGCGCCAACACGATCGAGCTGGTCGATCAGATCAAGGCCGAGCTGCCGATCCTGCAGGCCGGGATACCTCCGTCGGTGAAGCTGTCGATCGTCAGCGATCGGTCGACATCGATCCGCCAGAGCTTCGCCGACATCAAGCTGACGCTGATGGGAACCCTGATTCTCGTCGTCGTCGTGATCTTCGTATTCCTGCGCAATGTCTGGGCGACGCTGATCCCCGCCATCACGGTTCCGCTGTCGCTGGTCGGCACGTTCGGCGTGATGTATCTGCTCGGCTACAGCCTCGACAATCTGTCGCTGATGGCGCTGACGCTCGCCGTCGGGCTCGTCGTCGACGACGCCATCGTCATGCTGGAGAACATCTTTCGCCACATGGAGCTGGGCAAGGATCGAACGACGGCGGCGCTCGACGGCTCGAAGGAGATCGGCTTCACCATCGTGTCGATCACGGTGTCGCTGGTCGCGGTCTTCATCCCGCTGCTGTTCATGGGCGGCATCGTCGGGCGTCTGTTCAGGGAGTTCGGCGTCACCGTGACGGTGGCGGTCGTGCTGTCCGCGCTGATCGCGCTGACACTGTCGCCGATGATGGCGTCGCTGGTCCTGAAGAACCCCCACGAGGCGCGCCACAACCGGGTCTACCAGGCCAGCGAGCGCGCCTTCGCGGCGGTGATCCGCGGCTATGAGCGCGTGCTCGGACTGTCGCTGCGGAACCAGCCGATCGTCATGCTGCTCAATGTGGCGCTGATCGGGGTGTCGGCGTGGCTGTTCATCGTCATGCCGAAGGGCTTCTTCCCGCAGGAGGACACCGGCCTGGTCTTCGCCTTCACCCAGGCCGACCAGGACATCTCCTTCGCCGGCATGGCCGAACGGCAGGAGGCAGCCGCCAAGGTCATCCTCGCCGACCCCGCGGTCGACACATTCGGCTCCCTGATCGGCGGGGCGTCGAGCTCGGGGATGAACACCGGCCGCATGTTCATCGTCTTGAAGCCGCTGCGGCAGCGCAGCGCCAGCGCCGACCAGGTCATCGCCCGGCTGCGCCCCAAGCTCGCCTCCGTGCCGGGGATCTCCACCTTCCTGCAATCCATCCAGAACATACAGGTCGGCGGCCGGCTGGCGCGGACGCAATATCAATATACGCTGCAGGACACCGATCTCGACGAGCTCAACCAATGGGCGCCGAAGCTCCTCGCCAGGCTGCAGGGGCTCAACGGCCTGCAGGATGTCGCCAGCGATCAGCAGACCGGCAGCCCGGAATTGATGCTCGACATCGATCGCGATGCCGCATCGCGCCTCGGCGTCAACGTCACGACGATCCAGCAGACCCTCTACGACGCGTTCGGGCAACCCTTCGTGACGCAGCTCTACGCGCCGCTCAACACCTATCACGTCATCCTCGAGGTCGCTCCGCAATATCAGCAGGACGTGTCCGCCCTGTCGCGCCTCTATGTGCACGGCGCCGCCGGCAAGATGATCCCGATCAGCCAGTTCGCGACGCTCAAGCAGGTGCCGGCGACCATCTCGGTCAATCACCAGGGGCAGTTCCCGGCCGTGACCTTGTCGTTCAACCTGGCGCCGAACGCCTCGCTCGGCACCGCCGTCGCGGACATCCAGCAGGCCGAGCACGAGCTCGCCAAGCCGCCGACGCTGCGCACCTCGTTTCAGGGAACCGCATCGGAATTCCAGAGCTCGCTGTCGACGCAACCCCTGCTCATCGCGGCGGCGCTGTTCGCGGTCTACATCGTCCTCGGCGTGCTCTACGAGAGCTTCATCCACCCCTTCACCATTCTGCTCAGCCTGCCCTCGGCGACCGTCGGCGCCCTGCTGGCGCTGCGGCTCTTCGACTTCGATCTGACCATGATGGCGATCATCGGCCTCATCATGCTGATCGGCATCGTCAAGAAGAACGCCATCATGATGATCGACTTTGCGCTGCAGCGTGAGCGCCACGACGGCAAATCGCCGGAGGATGCGATCTACGAGGCGGCGGTCCTGCGCTTCCGTCCGATCATGATGACGACGATGGCGGCGCTGCTCGGTACGCTGCCGATCGCCATCGGCATCGGCGCCGGCGCCGACCTGCGCCAGCCGCTCGGGGTCGCGGTGGTCGGCGGCCTGATCGTGTCGCAGGCGCTGACCTTGTTCACGACGCCGGTCACCTATCTCTACATGGATCGCTTCAGCGCGTTCGCGGCCCGGCATCTGCGGCGCAGGCATGTGCCGACGAGGCTCCGTCCGACCGCGGGCGAAGCGTGAGTCGAGCGCGGTCGTCGCCCGGCGAACTTGCACAGAATTACGGTGACAGTGCACTTAATTGGAGTTACGGTGACAGTGCACTTAATTATTGGTACGCTCTCTATCAGCCCCGCGCAAGCGCGCGAAACAAGCGACTTTGTCACAGCGCGCACA
>JBEKZK010000413.1:0-4868 GCA_049509935.1 Xanthobacteraceae bacterium
GCTCTACCTGCCGATCAAGTACGTCGGGGCGACCAGCTCGCTGCGGATCGCCGCGACCGAGGCGCCCTCCACGGTTCCCTCGATCGGCTTCCAGGCGGCCGGTCTGCCGGACCGTCCGGTCGAGCAGGTCGCCGACGATCGCCATGCGATCGCCCCCGGCGACACCCTCCTGCTGATCGTCGAGGACGATCCGCACTATGCCCGCGTCATGGTGGATCTGGCCCGCGACCGCGGCTTCAAGGTGCTGGTCGCCATGCGCGGAGCCGACGCGCTCGACCTGGCGCGGCAGTACCAGCCGACCGCCGTGTCGCTCGACGTGTTCCTGCCCGACATGCTCGGCTGGACGGTGCTGAGCCAGCTCAAGCAGAACCCGCTGACGCGCCACATCCCGGTGCAGATCATCACGCTCGACGAGGACCGGCAGCACGGGCTGGCGCGCGGGGCATTCTCCTTCGTCACCAAGCCGGCGACCACCGAGGGCCTGCAGGCGGCGCTGATCCGCATCAAGGAGTACGCCATGCCGCGGCGCAGGCGTCTGCTGGTGGTCGAGGACAATGCCGCGGAGCGGCTCAGCATCGCCGAGCTGCTCGGTCACGACGATATCGAGATCGTCGCGGTCGGCACCGGGGGCGAGGCGCTGGCGGCGCTCCGCGAGGCCGCCTTCGACTGCGTGGTGCTCGACCTGCGGCTGCCCGACATGACCGGCTTCGAGGTCCTGCGCGAGATCGGCGCCGATGCGATGCTGTGCGACGTGCCGGTCGTGGTCTTCACCGGCCGCGAGATCTCCGCCGAGGAGGACGCCCAGCTGCACACCATGGCGCGCAGCATTGTGGTCAAGGGTGTCGAATCGCCGGAGCGCCTGCTCGACGAGACCGCGCTGTTCCTGCATCGCGTCGTCACCGAGCTGCCGGAAACGAAACAGCAGATGCTGCATCGTCTCAACAGCTCGGACGAGGACCTGGTCGGTCGAACGGCCCTGCTGGTCGACGACGATGCGCGCAACATCTTCGCGCTCAGCAGCGTGCTCGAGCGTCGCGGGATGCACGTGCTCACCGCGACCACCGGCAACGAAGCCATCCAGATCATCGACTCGACGCCGCAGGTCGCCATCGTGCTGATGGACATCATGATGCCGGAGATGGACGGTTATCAGACGATCGAGGTGATCCGCGCGAAACCGGCTCTGCGCCGGCTGCCGATCATCGCGCTGACCGCGAAGGCAATGAAGGGCGATCGGGAGAAGTGCCTCGAGGCGGGCGCATCCGACTACCTGGCGAAACCTGTCAATACCGAGCAGTTGCTGTCGTCGCTGCGGATGTGGCTGCATCGTTAGGATCGACATGACCCAAGACAAGGTGAACATCCTGCTGGTCGACGATCAGCCGGCGAAGCTGCTCAGCTACGAGGTGATCCTGCGCGATCTCGGGGAGCACCTGATCAAGGCGAGCTCGGCGCGTGCCGCACTCGGGCACCTGCTCAAGCGTGATATCGCGGTGGTCCTGATCGACGTGTGTATGCCGGAGCTCGACGGCTTTCAGCTGGCGGCGATGATTCGCGAGCATCCGCGCTTCCAGAAGACCGCCATCATCTTCATTTCGGCAATCCACCTGACCGACGTCGACCGGCTGCGTGGCTACGAAATGGGAGCTGTCGACTACGTGCCGGTCCCGGTGATCCCCGAAGTGCTGCGCGCCAAGGTCAAGGTCTTTGCCGAGCTCTACCGCAAGACCCGCCAGCTCGAGCAGCTGAACCACGAGCTCGAGGCCCGGGTCGCGGAGCGCACGGCGGCGCTCGCGGCCTCGAACGACCGGCTCACCCGGAGCGAGCGGCTGCGCTCGATGGCGCTCGCCGCCGGCCAGATGGGCACCTGGGACTGGGACATGGGCTCCGGCAATGGCACCTGGGACGAGGGGCAGTATCGGATCTTCGGGGTCGATGCCGACACCTTCACGGTGACGATCGAGAATATCCGCGCGCTGGTTCATCCGGAGGACTGGGACCGATTGCTGCAGGCGCCGACGCAGATCACCGGGAATGCGCAGTCCTTCCAGACCGAGTACCGGGTGCAGCGGCCCAACGGCGAGACACGCTGGTGCCTGGGCACCGCGGCGGCGAGCATGGAGGACGGTCGGATCGTCCGCATGAGCGGTGTGACGATCGACATCACCGAGCGCAAGGTGGCGGAGGAGCGGCAGGCGCTGCTCGCACGCGAGGTCGATCACCGCGCCCGCAATGCCCTCGCGGTCGTGCAATCGATCGTCCGGCTGACCCGCGCGCGAGACGTCGAGAGCCACGTGGCCGCCGTGGAGGGCCGTATCCAGGCGTTGGCGCGCGCCCACGTGCTGCTCTCTCAGTCGCGCTGGCAGGGTGCCGATCTCGGCACTCTGGTCGAGGAGGAGCTGGCACCGTATCGGGGCAACCGCGCCGGCGAACGCGACAGGGTCGTCACGCATGGTCCCAACGTGGTGCTCGAGCCGGCGACGGCGCAGACGGTGGCGCTGGCGCTGCACGAGCTTGCGACCAATGCGGCCAAGTACGGTGCTCTATCGGAGGCGGCCGGCCGCGTGCAACTCGCCTGGGAGGTGCGGTCCGGCAGCCTCGTGCTGCACTGGCGCGAAAGCGGTGGCCCGCCCGTCGCGCCGCCCGCCGTCAATGGATACGGCACCCGCGTGATCGCTGCCAGCATCGAACGTCAGCTGGGCGGGACCGCGGTCTTCGAATGGCGGCACGAGGGCCTGGAATGCACCCTGTCGGTTCCGTGCGACGGCAAGCTCGCTTCACCTGAACGCGGCGTCCGGACTTTGGCGGTCGCCCGCGAGGATGCGGCCGGCATGCCGCTGGCGGTCGCGGGCAACCAGGTTCTCCTGGTGGAGGACGAGGCGCTGGTTGCGATCGCGATGAAGGACATGCTGGTCGATCTCGGCTTCGAGGTGCTCGGCGCCTACGGCAGGACGGCCGACGCGCTCGCTGCCGCGACCAGTCACCCGGTCAATGCCGCCGTCCTCGATGTCAATCTCGGAGGCGAGCTCGTCTATCCGGTGGCCGACCTCCTGATCGCCAAGGGTGTGCCCTTCGTATTCGTCACCGGTTATGGCGCCGAGACCATCGAGCCGCGCTTCGCCCACGTTCCCGTCCTGCCAAAACCGATCGAACGCGAGGCGCTGCACGGCGCCTTCGTCGTAAGCGCCGTGGACGAGCCCAGGTTCGGGCGCCACAACGGCGCGAGCGAACCGCGCGAGCTCTTGAGCTCGCGCAAGAGCGCACGGATCAGCTGGCCACCGCCGCAGGCCTGACAGTGCGACCGACGTCGCGGCGGACGTTGGGTCAACGTGCGCGTGTGAGATTGGTGGTGCCCGCCCCGTCCTGCAGATTCGGTTCTCCGGAACCCCGTGCGATCGGCGCGGGTTCATCGCATCCCGATCTGGACCGTGGTCTCGAATCCGCAGTCGTCGCAGGCATGAATTATCTCATTCACGAGCGGCGGAAACATCGATGGCCGGATCCTCCTGATGGTCGAGGTTTCTCCGCACTGCGGGCAATAGAGGTGGATCACAGGCAAGGATCGAGGTGACTCGGGCGGTTGCACGTTCATGCGGCCTCCGGATCGCGCACGGTGATGCCAGGCGGAAGTCTGCGGACCCGACCTTGGACCATGCGACATTCAGGGACATTGCTGTATGTTGCAACGCGCAAATCATACCAAAAGTTCCCTGCCGGGCTGCGCCGGGGCCGAATGCGCACGCGCGACGAGCTACGAGAATGTGCGCAACGCGGCTCGACGGCGGAATGCGGCTCGGACGCCAAACCGGCTTTTCACGCTTGTTTCGAATCGGCGATGAAAAACGCGGCGTCGGTTCGTGCCGGTGTCCGGCGGACGAGCGCGCCAAGGCCGCCGAGACCGTTTCCTGTGGAACCCGTGATTTGGAAATCTGTTGGTATTGAGCAGAGCATATCGCCAATGCCGCAAGGCGAGCTTTGAGGCGCCGCACCGGCATGAATCGAACGGAGCAAACCGAGACATGTCTGGCTCAACACGAGGACCGCAAATGACAACCGATGAATGCCGGCACCCACTGGAGGGCTATGGCTTGACGACCGCCCACATTCTCTACCGCCGTCCCGATCATCCCTGGCTGCTGCAATCATTTGTCTGGCAGGATTACGATCAATGCCCGACCTTTCCGGTGCTGCAGCGCTTTCTCGCATTCTGGCGGCGCTCGATCGAGGGCGGACTGCATTCGGTGACGGTCGCCCATGCGGGGCTGCTGCGTCCTGCCGAAATCCGGCCGGTCGGACACGAGCTCAGGCTCCACTAGTTGGTGATCAATACGGGAAACCGGCCCGCCGGAGCGGGCCGGTCTTGACTTCCGCGATGGCGGCTTACTGCGTCTTGGCCGGAGACGAGGTGTCCGGAACCCACTTGGTGGAGGTGCGGTCGTACTTGAATCCGGGTGCGCTCTTCAGCTCGTCCTTGGTGGCGTTCATGACGAGGTAGATCTTGTTGTTCTTGAGGGTCGGCTTCAAGGCCTCGAACGGGACCGCCACGTCCTTCTCACCCATGCCGAGGAAGCCGCCGACGCCGATCATGGCGGCCGGGATGCGACCGTCCGCCTGGACCAGCAGATCGGTGACTTCGCCGATCTTGGTGTCGGAGGGATCATACACGTTCTGTTTGTAGTAGTTGGTCACGGTCGAGGTGTCGCCGGGCAGCGTGGTGAGCAGCTTTTGCGACGCCTGCTGCGCGACTGCCGCCCCGCCGACGAGCAACGCCAGCGCAGCTGATGTCGCCAAAATGGTCCTGGTCATAGTGGGCTCCTTGGTTGGTTTCGAACAGTTCGAGTGCCGCCATAACGTTTGGCTTTCCGAGG
>JBEKZK010000414.1:0-4866 GCA_049509935.1 Xanthobacteraceae bacterium
GGCTCCTCGAGCCCGATCGCCGCCAGGTAGTCCTCCCGCTCCGACCGCGACAGGGCGGCGATCTCGGACTCGATCTTGGCCGAGATCGTCACCGCGCCGGCACCTTCCGCCGCGGCGCGGCTCTCCACAAGGCGCGACAGCTCGTTGCCGGTCGCCGCCGCCGCCTCCTCGACGTTGCAGACGTAGAGCACCGGCTTCGAGGTCAGCAGGCCGAGCGAGCGGAAGGTCTTTTCCTCCTCCGGCTTGCGCGCGAGCAGGCGCGCCGGCCTTCCGTCGCGCAGCGGGGCCAAAGTGCGCTCGACCAGGGCCAGCGTCTCCCGGGCCTCCTTGTCGTTGCCGCGAACCCGCTTCTCCAGCGCCACGACCCGCCCCTCGAGGCTGTCGAGATCGGCGAGCATCAGCTCGGTCTCGACCGTCTCGATGTCGGCGATCGGGTCGATCCGCCCCTCCACGTGGATGACGTCGCCTTCGGCGAAACAGCGCACCACGTGGGCGACGGCATCGACCTCGCGGATGTTGGCGAGGAACTGATTGCCCAGGCCTTCGCCCTTGGAGGCGCCGCGCACCAGCCCGGCGATATCGACGAAGGTCAGCCTGGTCGGGACGATCTCGGCGGACTTTGCCAGCCGCGCCAGCGTGTCGAGCCGCGGATCGGGCACCGCGACCTCGCCGACATTGGGCTCGATGGTGCAGAACGGATAGTTCGCGGCCTGGGCGGCGGCGGTCTCCGTCAAGGCGTTGAACAGGGTCGACTTGCCCACATTGGGCAGGCCGACGATGCCGCATCTGAAACCCATGTTGCTCTCGAATGGTTGGTTCTGCGACGACCCGGTGGTGTCGCCGGCGTTCGATTGACGATCCTCGTGTCGGTGACGCAACACAAAGCAGTTGGTCCGGCCGCCATGTGGCGCCGACGGAGTCGGAGAGAAGGTCAGCCCACCGTCTCGCGCGGTTTCGGCTCGCCGTATCCCTTGGCGTCCATGGCGACATGGACCTTGTTCTGAAACGTCGCGTTCTCGCCGCGGACGATGAGCTCGGCATTGTCGGCGATGATGGTGCGCAGGGCCTCGACCCAGCCCCGCTCGCTCTTGGCGAAGTCGCTGAGCACGTAGGGCTGGACCAGGTCCCGGTTGCCCGGATGGCCGACGCCGATCCGCACCCGGTGATAGTCGTTGCCGATATGCGCGGTGATCGAGCGCAGGCCGTTGTGGCCGGCGTTGCCGCCGCCGGTCTTCACCCGCAGCTTGGCCGGGGGCAGGTCGATCTCGTCGTGAAACACCACCACCTGGTCCGGCCCGAGCTTGTAGAAATGCGCCGCCTCCGCCACCGCGCGGCCGGACTCGTTCATGTAGGTTCCGGGAAGCAGCAGCAGCGCCCGGTCGGCGCCGATCGGTCCCTCGGCGACAACGCCCTGGAAGCGCCGGCGCCACGGTTGGATCCCGTGGCGCCGCGCAATCTCCTCGACGGTCATGAAGCCGATGTTATGCCGATTGCCGGCGTACTGCGTGCCCGGATTGCCGAGCCCCACCAGCAGGTGCATGGCTCACGCCGCGATGGGCCTCACTTCTTCTCCGCCGCCGCGGGAGCCGCGGCTCCCGCCGCCGGAGCCGCCCCCGGCGCCCCGCCAGGCGCCCCGGTCGCAGCTTCGCCGGCTGCGGTCGCGGCGGCGGCGGCAGCCGCTGCCGCGGTGGCCGCCTCGGCGGCTGCCTTCTGCTCTTCCAGGTAGCCGGAGGGAGCCACGATGGTGACCAGGGTCAGATCGCGCTGGGTCACCACGCGCACGTTCTCGGGCAGCGGCAGGTCGCTCATGTGAATCGAATGGTTCATCTCGAGGGCGCTGAGATCGACGTCGATCGCCGACGGGATCGCATCGGCCGGACAGTAGACCTCGACGGAGTGCTCGACGATGTTGACGGTGCCGCCGCGCTTGACGCCCGGCGCCTGCTCGGCGTTCTTGATGTGGACCGGGATGCGCACGCGGATCCGTGCGCCCTCGCCGAGCCGCATGAAGTCGACATGGATCGGGTGATCCTTCACCGGATCGAGCTGGTAGTCGCGGGGAATGACGCGATGCTTCACGCCGTCGAGCTCGAGATCGTAGATCGTGGTGAGGAAGTGGCCCGCATAGATCTTCAGCCGGATCTCGGCGAGGTCGAGCGAGACGGTGATGGGCGACTTGCCGTCGCCATAGATCACGGCCGGCACACGGCCGGCGCGGCGTGTCGCCCGAGCGGCCCCCTTGCCGGCCTGCGGACGTTCCATCACCTTGAGCTCAGTGGCGGTCGCCATGGTGTCGATCCTTCGGGTTTCTGATTGTCCGTCGAGGCTGCAACCGGTTTCGGCCGCAAACGGCCGCAAACGCGGCCGCCCTCTGCCGCGGCCGGCCTCCAGGGGTGCACGCAGGCCGTGGCAGCGCGGCTTATAGCGACGTCGCTGTGGAAAGACAAGAAACCGCGTCCCGTCGAAGCCGCCGCGAACGGGGCGACGCCCTGGCGGCAGGGCGGACATTCTCGTCAGCTGACCGGCGGCGTGCCGCTTTCGCTTGGTTCCACGGTGTAGGATGTGTTGGACTCTTGCGAAACCCATCGATGGGTCAAAGGTGCATTAGCAAGTCTATGATTCTAGTGCGGCTTTTAGGATTTGAAGTTCCTATGACGAGCGCGTCGCACATCTGATAGGAACTTCAAATCCGCCGCACTAGATGCCGGGCGGCGTGCCGCTTTCGCCGGTTCCGGCCATCGGGGCATGCTCCGGCGGAACCGGGCTGCCGATCGACAGACCTTCGCCGGGCGGTTGGACGTGGGCTTCGGTGTGCGGCGGCTCAGGCATGGCGGCGGGCGGCGCATCGACGGCGGACAGCGCGGCCGGTCCGGTGGCCACCCGGGCCGGAAGCGCGACCTCGACCGCCGCGATCCGGGCTTGAAGCGCCGCGATTGCATCTCTTGCGGTGGTGCTCATCGATGCAAGCCCGGCGATCGCCGACTTGAGGGCATCGGCCTCAACGCGCGCCGACTCCTTGACGGCCTCCAGCCCGCCGACGCGGGTCGCGAGCGCGTCGCTCGCCTGCCCGCTGCCGCGGGCGGCTTCCTGAGCCGCATCCCTGGCGGCCTCGAGCGCGACGATCCGCGCCATCAGCTTCTCGTTCTCCGCCTGGCCGGTGCGGACGGTCTGCTCGACCGCTTCGTGACCGTCGATCCGGGTCTTGAGCGCATCGATCTCCTTGCCGGCGGCGCGCGTCGCGTCCTTGACGGCGTCGAGCTCGGCAATCCGCGCGTTGAGCGCCGCGGTCTCCTCGCGCGCGACCCGGGCCGTATCCTTGTGCGCCTCGAGCTCGGCGATCCGCGTCTTGAGCGCCTCGTTCTCCTCACGCGCCAGCCGCGCCATGTCCTTGACGGCGTCGAACTCCTCGCGCTTCACCAGGTCGAGCTCGCGCAGGAAGCGCTCGGCCTGGCTGCGCATCAGCGTCTCGGCTTCGCGCCGCACGCCCTGCGCGACACCCGCAGCATCGTTCATCAGCCGCGCCATCTCGTCGAAGAACCGGTTCGTCGTCTGGGTCATGGTGGCGTCCGCAACTCTCGCTACAAGACTTCAACAATGACAATGGCCATTGCGATGAGAACCCGCAAGGGCCCCATCGCGGTCCCTTTGCTGCTCTTTGCCACGGCGCGCCGGCTTGACTAGATCACCCGCCCGGCCGCATGACGCGGCGTTCGGATCGGAGCCGATTCATGCCGCTCCTCGCCCTGCCGTTCCCGGCGCTGAACCCGATCCTGATCGAGATCGGTCCGTTCGCGATCCGCTGGTATGCGCTCGCCTATATTCTCGGGGTCCTGCTCGGCTGGCTTTATGCCCGGGTGCTGGTCCGCTCGGAGCGGCTGTGGGGCGGAAAGGCGCCGCTGTCGGTCCTCGATCTCGACGATTTCATTCTCTGGGTGACGCTCGGCATCATCCTCGGCGGCCGCGTCGTCTATGTGCTGTTCTACAATCCGGCGCACTTTGCCGCCCATCCGTCGGAGATCGTCCAGCTGTGGAAGGGCGGCATGTCGTTCCACGGCGGCTTCACCGGCTGCGTCGTCGCCGTCATCGCGTTCGCGCGCAGCCGCGGCATTCCCATGCTGTCGCTCGGCGACGTGACCTGTGCGGTCGGACCGATCGGCCTGTTTCTCGGGCGCCTCGCCAATTTCGTGAATGGCGAGCTGTGGGGGCGCACCAGCGACGTGCCCTGGGCGGTGGTGTTTCCGGGCGGCGGCCCACTGCCACGCCACCCGAGCCAGCTCTACGAGGCGACGCTGGAGGGACTGGTGTTGTTCGTCGTCCTCGCGCTGGTGATCCGCGCCGGGGGCCTGCGCCGCCCCGGCCTCGTGATCGGCACCTTCGCGGTCGGCTACGCGGTCGTGCGCTGCATCAGCGAGCTGTTCCGCGAGCCGGACCAGCAACTCGGCTTTCTGTGGGGCGAGCTCACCATGGGCATGCTGCTGTCGGTCCCGATGATGGTGTTCGGCGTCGTCCTGATCACGCTGGCGCTGCGCCGCGCGCCGGCGCCCGCAGCGGTGACCTGACGCCGAAATGACGCCGCTCGAGGCCGAGATCCGTCGCATCATCGCGGCCGACGGCCCGATGCCGGTCGGTCGTTTCATGACGCTGTGCCTCGCCCATCCGGTGCACGGCTACTACGTGTCGCGCGATCCGCTGGGGGCTGCCGGCGATTTCGTCACCGCCCCGGAGGTCAGCCAGATGTTCGGCGAGCTGCTCGGGCTGTGGGCGGCCGCGGTGTGGCGGCAGATGGGATCGCCATCGCACATCCGGCTCGTCGAGCTCGGCCCCGGTCGCGGCACCATGATGGCCGATGCGCTGCGCGCCATCAGG
>JBEKZK010000415.1:0-4861 GCA_049509935.1 Xanthobacteraceae bacterium
TCGAGGTCGACCTCGGTCGCCTGCCGCTCGACGACCCCAAGCCCTACGCCATGCTGGCGCGCGGCGAGACCGTCGGCGTGTTCCAGGTGGAAAGCCAGGGCATGCGCCGGGCGCTGGTCGACATGCGCCCCGACCGCTTCGAGGACATCATCGCGCTGGTCGCGCTCTACCGGCCGGGACCGATGGCGAACATCCCGACCTACTGCGCGCGCAAGCAGGGACAGGAGCGACCCGACTACATCCATCCGAAGCTGGAGCCGACGCTGAAGGAGACGTTCGGCGTGATCATCTACCAGGAGCAGGTGATGCAGATCGCGCAGGTGCTCGCCGGCTATTCGCTCGGTGAGGCCGACCTGCTGCGCCGCGCCATGGGAAAGAAGATCCGCAAGGAGATGCAGCAGCAGCGCGATCGCTTCGTGTCGGGCGCCGTCGAGCGCGGCGTCGAGCACGGCCAGGCCGAGGCGATATTCGAATTGCTGGCGCGCTTCGCAGACTACGGCTTCAACAAGAGCCATGCGGCCGCCTATGCGCTCGTCGCCTACCAGACCGCCTGGATGAAGGCCAACCATCCTGTCGAGTTTCTCGCCGCCTCGATGACCTACGACATGGGCAATACCGACAAGCTCGCGGAGTTCCGCGACGAGGCCCTGCGGCTCGGCCTCAAGGTCGAGCCGCCCTCGGTCAACCGGTCGGGCATCACGTTCGAGGCCGACGGCCAGACCATCCACTACGCGCTCGCCGCGCTCAAAGGGGTCGGCCGGCAGGCCGTCGAGGCGATCGTGACGGGCCGCGCCGAGCGGCCGTTCCGCGATCTTGCGGACTTCGCCGAGCGGATCAATCCGCGCGCCATCAACAAGCGGGTGCTCGAAAGTCTGGCGGCGGCCGGCGGCTTCGACGCGCTGGAAAAGAACCGCGCCCGGGTGTTCGCCGGCGTCGACATCGTCCTGGCCGCAGCCCAGCGCCGTCACGACGCCGCCGAGATGGGGCAGAGCGAGCTGTTCGGCGGGCCGGCGGGCCACGAGCCGCTGGCGTTGCCGGCGGCCGAGCCGTGGGTGCCGGCGGAACGGCTGCAGAAGGAATACGACGCGATCGGCTTCTTCCTCACCGGCCATCCGCTCGACGATTATGCGGCGGCGCTGCGGCGGCTGCGGGTGCAGTCGTGGGCCGAGTTTTCCCGCGCGGTGAAATCCGGCGCCACCGCGGGCCGGGTCGCCGGAACCGTGCTGTCGCGCACCGAGCGCAAGACCAAGACCGGAAACCGCATGGGGATCGTCGGGCTGTCGGACCCGTCGGGGCATTATGAGGCGGTGCTGTTCGCCGAAGGCCTGGCGCAGTACCGCGACCTGCTGGAGCCCGGCTCGGCGGTGCTGCTGCTGCTCACCGCGGAGGTGCAGGGCGACGACGTGCGCGCCCGCATCCAATCGGTGGAGCCGCTCGACCGGGTGGCCGAGAAGATGCAGCGGGCGCTGCGCGTGTTCATGCGGTCCGACGCGCCGCTCGACGGCGTCACCCGGCGGCTCGAGCCCAAGGGCGACGGCGAGGTCAGCATGATTCTCATCCTCGAGGACGGCGCGACCGAGGTGGAGGTCCGTCTGCCCGGGCGTTTCAAGGTGTCTCCGCAGATCGCCGGCGCAATCAAGGCGGTCCCCGGCGTCGTCGATGTGCAGGCGGTGTGATCAGACGGCGATATTCATGAAACAAAACAATAGTTTGTATGTATTCATTCATGCGCAGTCGAGGCGCTTCCAGTGCCCCCGGTGATCGCCGGAACTTCGCCGCTCCGTGCAGGCTGCACGGCGGCGCGGCTGCGGCCCTCCCCGCAACTGCGACCTTGCGCCCGATCCGGCCGGCCCCTATAAGCGGCGCCATTCCACACGCGGACCGCGGCTGCGTCGCCTGCCTCTGACACCCTTGGAGCGGGCGCCAACGTGGCCATCCGGTGGTTCCCGGCAGTCTGATTGCCCCCCAATCTGCTGTCGTGGCGACCCACACGTCCGCGGAGGTCCGAACCGGAGAATGACCATGTCGCTGCCCGACTTTTCGATGCGCCAGCTGCTCGAGGCCGGCGTGCATTTCGGCCATCAGTCCCATCGCTGGAATCCGAAGATGGCGGAGTACATCTTCGGAAGCCGCAACAACATCCACATCATCGACCTCGCCCAGACGGTGCCGATGCTGCACCGCGCGCTCCAGGCGGTGAGCGACACGGTCGCGCGCGGCGGTCGCATCCTGTTCGTCGGCACCAAGCGCCAGGCGCAGGACGCGGTCGCCGATGCCGCCAAGCGCGCCGCGCAGTATTACGTCAACTCGCGCTGGCTCGGCGGCACGCTGACCAACTGGAAGACCATCTCGAACTCGATCCACCGCCTGCGCAAGCTCAACGAGATGCTCGGGTCCGGCGAGGCGCAGGCCTACACCAAGAAGGAGCGGCTCACGCTCACCCGCGAGAAGGACAAGCTCGACCGCGCGCTCGGCGGCATCAAGGACATGGGCGGGCTGCCCGACCTGATTTTCATCATCGATACCAACAAGGAAGACATCGCCATCAAGGAGGCGCGCCGGCTCAACATTCCGGTGGCCGCCGTGGTCGACACCAACAGCGATCCGGACGGGATCACGTTCGCGGTTCCGGGCAACGATGACGCAGCGCGCGCGATCACGCTCTACTGCGACCTGGTCGCGCGGGCGGCGATCGACGGCATCTCGCGCGCGCAGGGCGAGCTCGGCATCGACGTCGGTGCGGCCGAGCGCCCGATCGTCGAGGAGCTGCCCGCCGAGCCGGCCGCCGGCGGCTTCCAGCCGCTGTCGGGACCGCGCGGCGTCGCCGACGATCTGAAGAAGCTCACCGGGGTCTCGCCGGCGATCGAGAAGATGCTCAACGACCTCGGCATCTTCCATTTCTGGCAGATCGCCGAGTTCACGCCGGCCGACGCCCACCGGATCGGCGAGGAGGTCGGGCTGCCGGGCCGCGTCGACGGCTGGATCGGAAAAGCCAAGGAGCTCACCGCCGAGTGAGCCTTGCGTCCGCGCCACGCCCGGGCGCCCGCCGGGGCCGGATCGTCACGCACCTTCAATCGGGACATTTCAATCAGGAATACGATCGATGAAACCGGTCACCTCGCAGATGGTCAAGGAGCTCCGCGACATGACGGGCGCGGGGATGATGGATTGCAAGGCGGCACTGACCGAGACCGCCGGCGACATGGAGACGGCAGTCGACCTGCTGCGCAAGAAGGGGCTCGCCAAGGCCGCCAAGAAGGCCGGCCGGGTGGCCGCCGACGGCCTCGTCGGCGTCGTCCTCGCCGGCACCAAGGGCATCGTCGTGGAGGTGAACTCGGAGACCGATTTCGTCGCTCGCAACGAGCATTTCCAGGGGCTGGTCAAGATGATCGCCCAGGCCGGCCTCAAGGCCGGCGCCGACGTCGAGGCGATCAAGGCGGCGCACGCCGGATCGAAGACGATCGGCGAGGACATTGCGTCGGCGATCGCCACCATCGGCGAGAACATCTCGCTGCGGCGGGCCGCCGAGCTGTCGGTCGGGCAGGGCGCGGTCGCCGGCTACGTGCACAGCCAGGTCGCCGACGGGCTCGGCAAGATCGGCGTCATCGTGGCCCTGGAATCGGGCGGCAGCGCCGACGAGCTCTCGAGCTTCGGCCGCAAGCTCGCAATGCACGTCGCCGCCGCCAATCCGCAGGCGCTCGATGCCAGCGCGCTCGACCCCGCCGTGGTGGCACGCGAGAGGGACGTGCTCGGGGAGAAGTTCAGGGCCCAGGGCAAGCCGCCGAACGTCATCGACAAGATCGTCGAGTCGGGGCTCAAGACCTTCTACAAGGAGGTCTGCCTGGTCGATCAGGCGTACGTCCACGACTCGGGCAAGAGCGTCGCTCAGGCCGTCAAGGAGGCCGAGGGGCAGGTCGGTGCGCCGATCACGATCAAGGGCTTCGTGCGCTACGCGCTCGCCGAAGGGATCGAGAAGACGGACGCCTGAAACGTCGCGGCAGGCAGATCGGGACGATTTCACCATGCGGACTCCCGCGTTCCGCCGCGTCGTCGTGAAGATCTCCGGCGAAGCCCTGAGCGGGCCGGAGGAATTCGGCATTCACCAGCCGACCGTCGACCGCATCGCCCGGGAGCTCGTCGCCGCCCACGCGTTGCCGGTCACGCTCGGCGTCGTGGTCGGCGGCGGCAACATCGTACGCGGCGTCCAGGTGTCGGAGACCGGCGTGTCGCGGGCGACCGGCGACGCCATGGGCATGCTGGCGACGGTGATGAACGCGCTGGTGCTGGAGGCCGCGATCGAGCGCGCCGGCGCCTCGGCGCGCACCATGTCGGCGCTCAACATGCCGCAGGTGTGCGAGACGTTCGAGCGTCAGCGCGCGCTGCGCCATCTGGAGGAGAACCGCATCGTCCTGTTCGCCGGCGGCACCGGAAACCCGTTCTTCACCACCGACACCACCGCGGTGCTGCGCGCCGCCGAGATGGGCTGCGACGCGGTGCTCAAGGCCACCAAGGTCGACGGGGTGTACAGCGCCGATCCGAAGAAGGACCCGAGCGCGACGCGGTTCGATCGGCTGACCCACGAGGAGGCATTCGCCCGCGATCTCAAGGTGCTCGACGCCACCGCCTTCGCGCTTGCCCGGGACAATCGGATGCCTATCATCGTGTTCTCGATCCTCGAGCCGGGCGCGGTGGCGGCTGTCCTCTGCGGCAACGGGCGGTCGACGCTCGTGGCGTGAGCCGCTAGTGCACCGATTCCGAAGTTCGCATCACTTGGCGACATCCTCTGGTGCGAACTTCGGAATCCAAAGGTGCACTAGCAAGTCTATGATTCTAGTGCGGCTTTTAGGATTTGAAGTTCCTA
>JBEKZK010000416.1:0-4858 GCA_049509935.1 Xanthobacteraceae bacterium
CTCGCCACGCGGCTCTGCGAAACCCTAAGAGCCGCCGGCGCCGTGTGCATTGTGCAGAGGGATTGATTTGACACCAGAACAGCCAGAGTTGTCTTGGCCGGACAGTGGGGCAAGCGTATTGCCGCCAAGCTGCCAGCTACCCCCTTAGCATGCCAAAATTAGCTCAGTCTGCTACGCTGCACGGCCTCCGCCACACCCACAAATCGCCCAGCTCATGGACGGCGTCCACGGCAAGGTCGTCAGCGAACGGGCCGGGCACTCCAACGTCGGTGTCACCCTATCGGTCTCGGCGTTCCTGCCGAACAATGCAGGACACCGCCGCCGAGGGGCTCAACGCTTGGCTGCGGGCAGCCCTCGCCGATCAGCAGTCCGGCGACAACTTGGGGGCTGCGGTGGCAATTCGGTGGCAGTTGGCGATTTCGGCGAAGGGGATAGGAACGTAACCCGTCGAAATTGTTGGAGGCCACGCCCGGAATTGAACCGGGGTAAACGGTTTTGCAGACCGCTGCGTAACCACTCCGCCACGTGGCCTTATGTGGTTGATGTTGTTTGTCATTTGGCCTCACGGGAGCCCGCAACCCGTTTGCGGGTAGACCCATCGATTGGCCGCCCGGCTTTTGCTGCCGATGTCCTGTATGGCCCCCCATGGAGCGACGTCAAGCCGTCGTATCGATGACGCGGCCGTAAAGGTCAAGCGCTGCGCCGAACCGGCGCCCCACACCATAGCCGGCGGCTATTGAACCGAGAGCCGGAACGGTGGTTCCCTTGGGTACCGCACACGCTCACTTTCGGCTGCACGCTGTCGTCGCGGCTGCCGGGGCGATGCGCAATGGATGCCGACCATGAGGATGCGAGCAGCGCGCCGTGCAGCATCGGTCCGCTCGGGCAATTCTGACGTCGCTCGCCGCCGCCTGTCACGGAGGCGAGGCAGAGTGGGTCGCCCGGGCAGGACCGCGCCCGAATGTGCTATTGATGTCCTCCAGCGGAAGGCGAGGAGATAGTCCAGTGGTGAACAACGAGCCTTCGGCCGAGGCGACGTCCCCGATCGATCGCAAGTCGCTTGGCCAGGTGGTTCTGGTTCTGCAAGGCGGCGGAGCGCTCGGCGCATACCAGGCCGGCGTGTACCAGGGACTGCAGGAGACCGGCATCGAGCCCGACTGGATCATCGGCACCTCGATCGGTGCGATCAATGGCTGCCTCATCGCCGCCAACCCGCCGGAGAAGCGCCTGACGCGATTGCGCGAATTCTGGACCCGCGTCCGGCACAATCCGCTCGCCCAGCTCCTCGGATTGACGCCGCTGCTCGGCTCGTGGGCGGCCAATACGTTCACGATGTCGGCCGGCGTGCAGGGCTTCTTCGAGCCGAACCCTTGGGCTTTTGCCGGCGTGGATGTCCCGCTCGGCGAGGGGCGCGCCGGCTACTACTCGCTGGGTCCGCTCGCGGCGACGCTCGGCGAGCTGACCGACGAAAAGCTCCTGAGCGCCGGACGGCCCCGCCTGACCGTCGGAGCCGCCAACGTGCGGACCGGCGAGATGCACTATTTCGACAGCCGGGACATGCCGCTCACCCTCGAGCACGTGATCGCTTCGGCGGCACTTCCGCCGGCATTCCCGCCGGTTCGCATCGGCGATGATTTCTACTGGGACGGCGGCATCCTGTCGAACACGCCGGTCGAGGCCGTGTTCGATGACAATCCGCGCCGCAGCGGGCTCGTCTTCGCCGTGCACATGTGGAACGCGCGAGGCATGGTGCCGGACAGCATCGCCAAGGTCCTGGCCCGGCAGAAGGACCTTCAGTACGCCAGTCGCGCGACCAGTCACATCGCGCGGCAGAAGCAGATTCACAAGCTTCGTCACGTCATCAACGAGGCGATGGCGCTGCTCCCCGCGGGCGCGCGCGATACGCCCAGGGCGCGCGAGCTCGCGAGCTACGGATGCGTGACGCGAATGCATGTGGTGCGCCTGGTCGCGCCGCCGATCGCCGGCGAGGATCACGCCAAGGACATCGATTTCAGCCCCGGCGGCATCCGCGACCGCTGGGACGCCGGCTACACGGACACGATGCGGGTGCTCGCCCAGGCGCCGTGGACGCACGAGTTCGATCCGCTGGAAGGGTTCATTCTGCATGAGACCGAGGCCGGACGCATGATGTTCGAGGGCTGAACGCCTCGGGAAGCGTCGGCGGCAAAATCTTGCCTTTTCGCCGGCGTTGCCGCAGAAGTCTCCTCGCTTGACTCAGTGGTGTTAGCTATTGCCGCAGAGGGTGACATGGTCGACCTGGTCGAGGCCCGCAGGATGATGGTCGCCGGTCAGGTTCGCACCAGCGACGTGACCGATCTGCGCGTCCAGGAGGCCATGCTCGAGGTGATGCGCGAACGCTTCGTGCCGGCCGAGCGCCGGGCGCTCGCCTATCTCGATCTCGATGTGCAGGTGTGGGACGGCGGGGAGGGACGCCAGCCGCGCTGCCTGCTCAAGCCGATGGTGCTGGCGAAGCTGCTCCAGGCCGCTGACCTCGACGCCGGCGACCATGTGCTCGACGTCGGCTGCGCCACCGGCTATTCGTCCGCAGTGCTCTCGCGGATCGTGCGTTCCGTCGTTGCGCTCGAGGAGGAGCCGCTGGCCGGCGCCGCCCGCGCCGCCCTGGCGGAGGCGGGCGCCCACAACGTCACGGTGACCGTCGGCCCGCTTACCGACGGCTGTCCCCCCCAGGCGCCGTTCGATGTGATCCTGGTCAATGGCGCGACCGAGGTCGTGCCGCAGACGCTCCTGGGGCAATTGAAGGACGCAGGGCGCCTCATCTGCGTGCTCCGCCACGGGCCGGCCGGAAAGGCCACGATCTATCGTTCGGTCGGCGGCCACATCAGCGCCCACACCCTGTTCGACGCCGGCGCGCCCGTGCTGCCCGGCTTTGCGAAACCTGCCGAATTCGTATTCTGATTGTCGGACTGTGGCGCGCTTGCGCCACCTGAAATCTTTTTTCCACACCATCGGCTTCGGGGGTTTCGGGACGCCGGCCGGGCGCATAAAGTGCGCTGGGCGCAAATCGGTCGCGGATCGAGCCATAAATAAGGCTGAGCGCGATCACTTGCCCGTCGGCCTCGGCGGGCGGACGGGACGTCGAGTGGGTTGAAGACATAATGACCAGATGTCCCATCGGCGACGCGATCGCAGCATCGATCGCATGGGTCGCGACCCTCCTGGTGGCGGCGTCGGCCTGTTCGGCCGAAACAATGGAATCGGCCCTGATCAGCGCCTACCAGAACAATCCGCAGCTCAATCAGCAACGCGCGTCGGTTCGCGCGACCGACGAAGGCGTGCCCCAGGCCCTATCAGGTTACCGGCCCCGCGTCGCCGTCACCGGGACGCTCGGCTCGAACTACACGAGCGTCACGGAGAATCTGGGGAAGCTGTCACCGACGGCGACCGGCCCGATCTATCTCAATGCTGCCGCCACGACGGCGCCTTACACGGCCGGGGTGACCGCCACGCAGACCCTGTTCAATGGGTTCCAGACCGGCAATCGGACCCGCGCGGCGGAAAGCCAGGTCTCGGCGGCGCGCGAGGGGTTGCGCGTGCTCGAGCAGACGGTGCTGCTGACCGGCGCTACCGCCTATATGGACGTGTTGCGCGACACCGCCAATCTCGAGGTCCAGCGCAGCAACGTGCGCGTGCTCGAGGAGACGCTGCGCCAGACCCGCGACCGCTTCGATGTCGGCGAGGTGACGCGGACCGACGTGGCGCAGGCCGAGGCCCAGCTCGCCGCCGGGCAGTCCTCCGAGCTTGCCGCCGAGTCGACCTTGACGACGTCGCGCGCCAACTACCGGCAGGTCATCGGCGTCGAGCCGACCAACCTGGCGCCGGGGTCACCGGTCGACCGGTTCTCGCCGTCGACGCTGGGGGCTGCGATCGACCAGGGGCTGGTGGAGAATCCCAACGTCACGGCGGCGATGTACGGCATCGACGTCGCCCATCTGCAGGTGAAGATCAACGAGGGGGCGCTGTACCCGACGGTGACGGTGCAGGCCGCCGCGCAGCAGAATGGCTCGCCCCAGCTCGGCACCACCAACCTGTTCGCGGCGTCGGTGGTCGGCAGCCTGACGGTGCCGATCTATCAGGGCGGTCAGGAGTACTCGCTGATTCGCCAGTCGAAGGAGACGCTGGGGCAGCAACGGCTCACCCTCAATCTGGTCCGCGACCAGACCCGGCAATCCGTGGTCCAATCTTGGGGCCAGCTGCAGGCCGCCAAGGCGCAGGTGCAGGCCGCCCAGTCCCAGGTCACGTCGTCCGAGGTCGCACTCAATGGCGTGCGCGAGGAAGCCCGCGTCGGCCAGCGCACCACGCTCGACGTGCTCAACGCCCAGCAGGCGCTGGTCAACGCCCGCATCGCCCTGGTCACCGCGCAGCATGACCGGGTGGTCGCTTCCTACAACGTGCTGTCGGCGACCGGGCGGCTGTCGCCGCGCGTGCTCGGCCTGAAGACCCCGATCTACGACCCGATGGTGCACTATCAGCAGGTGCGCGACACCTGGGCCGGCGTGCGGGCCCCCGACGGAAAGTAGGGGCCTGTCGCGGCGACGCTCGTGATGCCCCGGTTGTCCTGCTGGCGGCGCGTGTCCGGTCGCTTCTCGCCGGGGGAAGCGTCGCAGCGGCGGTGGCTTTGGGGACTTGCGGCGCCGGCACATTGGCTCGCCGGAGGGGGCGCTGTGAGACCAGGATTGCTTGGTCTCGGACCAAAGCGAAGAGCTCAACGGACGTGGTGACCGCGCCTGACTCCTCTCCCCGGTCCGGCATCAACCACACGCCCGCGCGGGCGTTCGGCTTGTCGGCGGCCGTCCTGGTGGTCGGAGGGTTGTCCCTG
>JBEKZK010000417.1:0-4851 GCA_049509935.1 Xanthobacteraceae bacterium
AACCCCGCGCTCGATGCCGACGTCACCAGAGACGGGCGTCAGCTTCCGCCCTCGTACTTGAACGAGACCTTCACCTTCGCCCGATAGGCTTCGACCTTGCCGTCCTTGAGCTGCATGTCGAGCTCGACGATCTCGGCGACCCGCAGGTCTCGCAGCGATTTACCCGCCCGGTCGATCGCGGTTTTCGCCGCCTTCTCCCACGACTCGGTGCTGGTGCCGACGAGCTCGATGACCTTGTACACGCTGTTAGCCACGGTATCCTCCCGCTGGTTGGACTCGATCAAACACTTGTAGCCCGGATGGAGCGGAGCGAAATCCGGGGGCGGCGGTGCCGCATTTCGACGCCGTACCCGCATTCCGCTTCGCTCCATGCGGGCTACGGACGCTACAAGGCCACTACGACGCCCGCACCCGCACGTATGATCCGGGCGCGTCGCCGAGCGCTGTCAGCGCGCCGGAGCCGGGTATTCGCGGCGCCGCGCTCCCGCCGGCGAAGGCGGAAATCCAGCGGTCCCAGCCCGGCCACCACGAGCTTTCGTGTGCGGTCGCCTGGTCGAACCAGGCTTGCGGCTGCTCGGGCACCCGGTCGTTGCGCCAGTGGCCGTACTTGCTGCCGGGCGGGCTGACCACGCCGGCGATATGGCCCGACGCCGCGAGCGCGAACTCGACCGGTCCGGAATAGATCTGGGTCGCCGCGTAGGTCGATCGCCACGGCGCGATGTGATCCTCCATGGACGACAGAATGAACGTCGGCGTCTCGATCAGCCGCAGGTCGATCGGCGCCCCGGCCAGGCTGATGCCGCCCGGCACCACCAGGCGATTCTCGTGATACATGTTGCGCAGGTAGAAGCTGTGCATGGCGGCCGGCATCCGCGTGGCGTCGGCGTTCCAGTAGAGCAGATCGAACGGCACCGGCTCCTTGCCCAGCAGGTAGTTGTTCACGACGAAAGACCAGATCAGGTCATTGGCGCGCAGCATGTTGAACGACGCCGCCATGTCGTCGGCTTCGAGATAGCCGCGCGCATCCATGCGCTTCTCCAGCGATGCGAGCTGCTGCTCGTCGATGAAGACCGCCATGTCGCCGGCATCGGTGAAATCGACCAGCGTCACCAGGTAGGTGGCGCTCCGGATACGGTCGTCGTCCTTCGCGGCCAGCCAGGCGAGCGTGGAGGACAGCAGAGTGCCGCCCAGGCAGTAGCCGACCGCATTGACGTCACGCTCGCCGGTCGCCTGCTCGATCAGCGTCAGCGCCGCCAGCGGCCCCTCGCGCATATAGTCCTCGAACGTCTTGTCGGCGAGGCGGGCGTCGGGATTGACCCAGGAGATCACGAACACCGTGTGCCCCTGCGCCACCGCCCATTTGACGAAGGATTTCTGCGGACCGAGATCGAGGATGTAGAACTTGTTGATCCACGGCGGGATGATCAGCAGCGGCCGCTTGCGCACCTCGGGCGTCGTGGGCTCGTATTGGATGAGCTCCATCAGGTCGTTGCGGCCGACCACCTTGCCGGGCGTCGCCGCGATATTGTCGCCCAGCCGGAACGCCGCCATGTCGGTCATCGAGATGGCGAGCCGGCCCTTGCCGCGCGTCATGTCCTCGAGCAGATTGGAAAGGCCACGCAGCAGGTTCTCGCCGCCGGTCTCCACCGTCGCCCGCAACACCTCCGGGTTCGTGCTGATGAAATTCGAGGGCGCCATCGCGTCGACGAACTGCCGGGCGTAGAAGTCGACCTTGTGCGCGGTCCCGCGATCGAGGCCCTTGACGCTGCGGATCGACGAGAGAATGGCGTCGGCGGATATCAGGTAGGTCTGCTTGATGAACTCGAAGATCGCGCCGTCCGCCCAGGCCTGATCCTTGAAGCGCCGGTCCGCCCGGGCGGGCTCCGCGCCGTTCGAGGCGCCCTGCTGCCACGCCGTCGCATAGCGCGCCCAGGCATCCATCGTCGCGGTGGCGATCGACGTGGGGTCGGCCATCATCCGGGTGGTCAATTCCACGAACGCCGCCCCGATCGCGCTCGTGTCGGCCATCCCGGCCGGGGAGAAATCGGGCGTCTGCCGCAGGAACTCGGCGACGAGGCTCTGGCTGCGCTCGGCGACGCGGCCCAGGCTTTCCGACAGCCGCAAGGGGTCGAACGGGGCACTCGTGCTGGGAACCGGCATCCATGGCCTCCGGGACGCGAAGAGGCGGCCCGGCCACATGCGCGCGAGCTCGCGCAAGCCTATGCCAATTGACCGTGGAGGGGCGAGCGAAATGCTTGCTGCGGCGCACAAGAAGGTAGCCCGCATGGAGCGAAGCGGAATGCGGGACCGGCCTCGAAACGCCGCACGGCCTTCCCCGGATTTCGCTTCGCTCCATCCGGGCTACAGCCTAACACTACAAGCCCGACACCAGATGGCCGCCATCGACGGCCAGGACCGCGCCGGTCATGTAGGAGCCGGCGTCCGAGCACATCAGCAGCAGCGGGCCTTCGAGCTCTTCCTGGCGCCCCAGGCGGCGCTGCGGGATCCGGTTGATCAGCGCCCGGCCGATGTCGCTGGCGAAGAACTCGCGATTGAGGTCGGTCTCGATATAGCCCGGGCACAGCGCATTCACCCTGATGCGGTAGCGGGCGAGCTCGAGCGCCATCACCTTGGTCAGATGGACGACGCCGGCCTTCGCGGCGGCGTAGGCGGCGACCTGCCCCGCCACCCTGAGACCCAGGATGGACGCGATGTTGACGATCGCACCGCCGCCTCCCTGCTCCTTCATGACGCGGGCGGCGGCCTGTGCGACCAGGAAGACGCCATTCAGGTTGGTGTCCACCACCCGGTCCCAGTCGGCCTCCTCGACATCGAGAAACGACTTGGTGACCGTGATCCCGGCATTGTTGACGAGGATGTCGAGCGCCCCCAGTTGCGCGGTCACCTGCGCGACCGCCGAGGCGACCGACGATGAATCGGTCACGTCCATGGCGACCGCGACGGCGTCGCCCCCGGTGCCGCGGATCTCGTCGCGCACATGCTGCAGCTGGTCCGGACGCCGCGCCGTGACCGCGACGGTCGCTCCGGCACGCGCCAGCACAGTGGCGAAATAGCGCCCGAGCCCGCCGGACGCTCCGGTTACCAGGGCGGTTCGCCCGGTCAATGTCATCGCGTAGCTCATCGAACGTCCGTTCCGTCCCGAAGGGCCACCATCATACCGCGATAGGCATATCCTTGGCATCGGCCGACAATGCGGGCAGAGCCGAGACCGGGGCCATCATGCCGGTCGCCCAAGGGTGTCACCAACGCCCGACGTTGCTCGGGGTCATCACGAGGCAGCACATGGCTTTTTCGCCCCTCGATTCCGAGCTGCTCGGCCCGCTCTTTTCGACCGACGCGATGCGCGGCGTCTTTTCCGACCGGGCGCGGCTCGCCGCGATGCTCGAGGCCGAGGTTGCCCTTGCGCGCGCGCAGGCGCGCTTCGGGATCGTCCCCGCGGCGCTGGGCGACGCGCTCGCGGCGATCGACCCGGGCAGCCTGGACATCGCGGCGCTGGGACGCGCCACCGCGGTTGCCGGGGTTCCGACCGTCCCGTTCGTGAAGGCGGTGCAACGGCAGCTTCCGCCGCAGCTCGAGGCCGGCTTTCACAAGGGGGCGACGACCCAGGATATTCTCGATACCGCGCTGGTGCTGCAGATGCGCCGCGGCCTGGCGCTGCTGACGACCGATGCCCTGGCGATCATCGCCGGCCTGTCGCGGCTGGCGCAGGTCCACAAGAGGACGCCCTGCGTCGGCAGGACCTACGGCCAGCATGCGGCCCCGATCACCTTCGGGTACAAAGTCGCGGTCTGGTGCGCCGGTATCGCGGAGGTCGCGGATCAGTTGCCGGCGCTGCAATCGCGGATTCTGGCCGCGTCCCTCGGCGGCCCGGTCGGAACGCTCACCGGCCTGGGCGCGCGTGGGCCCGCCGTGGCGGCCGCGTTCGCCGAGGAGCTGGCGCTGGCGGCGGCGCCGATCAGCTGGCACGCCCGTCGCAGCCGCATGGTCGAAGCCGGAGTCTGGCTCGCCATGCTGATCGGTGCGCTCGCCAAGATGGCCACCGACATCGTCACCCTGGCGTCGACCGAGGTGCGCGAGGTCGCCGAGCCGCCGATCCCGGGCCGCGGTGGCTCCTCCGCGATGCCGCACAAGCGCAATCCGGTGGCGGCGACCGTGATCCTGGCGGCGCAAGGCGCCGCCAAGGGTCATGTCGTCACGCTGCTCGACGCCATGGCGGCCGCGCACGAGCGGCCGGCCGGAGCCTGGCACGCGGAATGGCATTCCCTGCCCCAGCTGTTCGGGCTCGCCTCGGGCGCGCTGCAGGAAGGCCGCCGGCTCGCCGAGGGCTTGGTCGTCGATGCCGAGCGGATGCGGGTCGACCTGGATGCCACCAGGGGCCTGATCTTCGCCGACGCCGTGGCGGCGCGCCTTGCCCCGCACCTCGGCCGCGAGGCGGCGCACGCGCTGGTCGAGGATGCGGCCGAAAGGGTGCACACCACCGGCGGCTCGCTGCGGGAGGTGCTCGCGGCAAACGCTGCGATCGGCTCGCTCGGAGCGGGCGGCGATGTCGAAGCGGCGTTCGATATCACACCAGCGGTCGATGCCGCCGCCGCGTGGGTCGATCTCGCTGACGCGGAGGTGCGGCAGTTGATCGACAGGCTGTCCGCCGCTCGCAGCGGCGGCGACAGCGCTTCCCGGTCATAGTGAACTACTTGTTGCGGCGCCTCGACCCGGGAAGCGCTGTCATGTTTGGTATCGGTTGCGGTGGCAGTCAGGACGTCGACCGTTGTCGCTCCACATCATCAAAAAACAAGTGAAATGGCCCGGAGGTACCCTATTTATTCAGCTTAG
>JBEKZK010000418.1:0-4847 GCA_049509935.1 Xanthobacteraceae bacterium
ACCTCCCAGGTGGTGCCGTCCCGGGAGTCCTTGAGCACGACGCCTTTTCCCGCGAGCTCGCCGCGGATGCGATCGGCCTCGGCAAAGTTCTTCTCGCGTCGCGCGAGGTTGCGGGCGGCGATCAGCTTCTCGACCTCGCCGGCGTCGATCCCGGGCTCCTGTCGCTTCAGGAAGACCGAGCCCGCCCGGCGCGCATCAGCAACTCCCAGCAGCCGCAGCGATGCGGCAAGCTCGCCCGAGCGTCCCGCATGATGGAGCCGATGCAGCTCGGCGAGCGCCTGCGGCGTGTTGAGGTCGTCGGCAAGCGCCTCGATCACCGCGTCGGGCACGTGGCCGGCCGCGCCCCAGTCGTGAGCCTCCCATTCGCCGATCGTCCGCCGCGCCTCCTCGACCCGGCGCAAGGTCCAGTCGATCGGCTTGCCGTAGTGCGTCTGCAGCATGGCGAGCCGAATCACCTCGCCCGGCCAGTCGGTCAACAGCTCGCGGATGGTGATGAAGTTGCCGGCCGACTTCGCCATCTTCTCGCCTTCGACCTGGAGAAAGCCGTTGTGCATCCAGACCTTGGCCATGATGGGCGAATGGAACGCGCAACGCGTTTGCGCGATCTCGTTCTCGTGATGGGGAAAAACGAGGTCGATGCCGCCGCCGTGGATGTCGAAGGTCTCGCCGAGATGCTTCCACGCCATCGCCGAGCACTCGATGTGCCAGCCCGGCCGCCCCGGCGCGGCGATCCCGGCCGGCGCCGGCCACGCCGGCTCGCCCGGCTTCGATGGCTTCCACAGCACGAAATCCATCGGGTCGCGCTTGTAGGGGGCGACATCGACGCGGGCGCCGGCGATCATCTCGTCGAGCGAGCGCTTCGACAGTTTTCCGTAGTCCGGCATCGACGGCACGGCGAACAGCACGTGGTCGTCCGCCACATAGGCATGGCCGGACGCCACCAGCCGCTCGATCAACTCGCGCATCTCGGCGATGTGCTCGGTCGCGCGCGGCTCGACGGTCGGCGGCAGCGTGCCGAGCGCCGCGATGTCGGCGGAGAACTCGCGGTAGGTCGTCTCGGTCAGCTCGCGGATCGCGATGCCGCGCTCGGCGGCGCGGACGTTGATCTTGTCCTCGACGTCGGTGATGTTGCGCACGTAGACGACGCGGTCGGCGCCGTAGAGGTGGCGCAGCAGGCGAAACAGCACGTCGAACACGATGATCGGGCGGGCATTTCCCACATGGGCAAAGTCGTAGACCGTCGGTCCGCACACGTACATGCGCACGCGCTCGGGATCCAGCGGACGAAAGACGTCCTTGGTGCGGGTCAGCGTGTCGTAGAGCCTGAGGTCCATGGAGGCGCCCTTGCCTGCCTGGCCGGGCGTCCCTGTCGTCTCAATGATGAGAAAAGACGGCCGCAGCCAGCGTTGATCGCTAGCGAATAATCTCCCGGCAGATGCCGCAGATGGTAAGCCGACCGTTCATGGCGGCGGACAATGGCCAAGGTTGTGGGGGCCGTCAAGTGCCTTGGCTCGGCGTGGTGCCGCGGGGTCATCGCGGAAACCGTCGAGCGCCACGCCCCATGTGATTCATTTCGCGAGGATTTTTTCCTCGGCCCGGCCGGCGGCACTGATGCTGCCGCCGCGTCACCGATCAGATGCCACGGCTCCGAGCGTTGCATCGCCGACACACTCGGCCGGCAATCGACCGGGCGGGTCCACGAGACGGGTTGTCGGCCGCCGCGAACTGTGGAATTCAGCTGATTGCTTTCCGGCGGGGGTGCGAGGTTAACGAAGTCTTAATCAGTTTGTCCGCATTGTAGCAATCATCGAAGCTTTCAGGCTGGGCCCATGCGCAACAAATTCGCCGTTGTCCTGCTCGCAGCTGCAACGCTCAACGCTGCTTCCGCGAGCGCCGAGATTCGCACCTTCATCATCGCCAACAACGCCGACGGCTATGGTGTCGACCGTTGCCTGGCCACCGGCGCCAACTGCGGCGTCGCAGTGGCCGCCGCCTACTGCCGGTCGCAAGAGTTCGCCGAGGCGCAGTCGTTCCGCAAGATCGCGCGCGACGAGATCACCGGCGCGTCCGCCGGAAGCACCGCCTGCCTCGGCAGCTGCAACGAGTTCGTCGCCATCGAGTGCCGGCGCTGACTACTTCTCCAACCAGTCGCCGCACTTCTGCGCCGGGTCGGTGCCCCACGGCATGATCGGCACGGTCGAGGTCGAGTTCTTCGGCGAGCCCTCGATCAGCTTGTCGGAATAGACGATGTAGACCAGCACGTTGCGCTTGACGTCGCAGCCGCGCACGATCTGCATCTTCTTGAAGAGCAGCGAGCGGCGCTTGCGGAACATGTCCTCGCCCTGGGCGAACTTCTCCTTGAAGCGGATCGGACCGACCTGCCGGCAGGCGAGCGAGATGTCGGACACCTCCTCGGCGATCCCGAGCAATCCCTTGACGCCGCCGCGCTCCGGCACCGTGAAGTGACAGGCGACGCCCTCCACCTCGGGATCGTCGATGCCGTAGGTCGCGAGCTTGTCGTTCGGCGTGAGCAGCTTGAACACGGTCGATCGCCGGAAGATCAGATCCGGCTCCTCGGCGCCGCGCGCCGGCGCGATGAAACATGCCGCCAGCGCCACGACCGCGCCGACCGTTGTTCGACGACGCGCCATTCGAGACTTCATGTTCAGGCCTCTGCCGATCGCTGTTGCGAGGCGCCCGATATGGGGATGCGGGGCCGATTTCTGTAGGGCGGCACCCCGGCGGCGTTGATTTGCCGCTCCTACGGGCCCGCCTTGGCGAGCGCGATCGCCTCGGCCAGGACATCGGCATCGCCGATATGATTGGCCAGGATCAGCACCAGCCTGGCGTCGAGGTCGGCGCTCTGCTCAACCGTCAGCCCGCGCCGGGCCTCGACCAGGGCGACGAAGGCGGCGTCGGGATTGGCGAACCGCGAGGCGGTGACCAGCTTCATGGCTTGCCCAGGGCGCGGTCCACCGCGCGGCCGACCTTGTCGCCGTCGAACCGGCGGAATCGCGCCGCCAGATGCTGGTCGGGACGCAGCAGGTAGGTGGCGCCGGGACTGGCATCCAGGCGTTCCGCGCAGGCACCGGTGGTGTCGATGACATCCTCGCCGATCACCGTCAGCCTGACGCCGGCGGGTACGTTGGGCCGCGCGCCATCCTTGACATAGAGGACGTCGAACGCGCCATCGAGCCGCTCCAGCAGGAAGCCGGGCTTCCCGTCGCGGGTCACCGGTGCGTCGGGAAGCGGCGCGCCGAGCCGGGCGGCGCCCGCAAACGGCGCCTCGTCGGGCGTCGACAGGGCCGAATCGTAGACGCTCGCCGTCGACAGGCGGCCGGAGTTGACCATGCGGCGGGCGAACTCCGCGTGTTGTGCCAGATGCAGCACCGCGTTGCGCAAGCCGCGCTCGGCCGCGGACCGCGGCGCGATGAAGTCGGTCGAGCGGGTCGAGTGGCCGATGTTCTCGTCCGCGGCCTGCACGCGCTCGGCATCGTAGCTGTCGATCAGCCCGATGTCAGCCCGGCCTGCGAGCACGGCAGCGAGCTTCCAGGCGAGGTTCTCGGCGTCCTGGATGCCGGAGTTCGCCCCGCGGGCGCCGAACGGCGAGACCTGATGGGCGGCATCGCCGGCAAACAGCACGCGGCCGTGGACGAAACGCTTCAGGCGGCGGCAGTTGAAGCGATAGATCGAGACCCATTCGAGGGTGAGCGCGCGGTCGCCCAGCATGCGCTTGAGCCGCGCCAGCACGCGCTCGGGCTGCTGCTCGGTCTCGACATCGGCATCGCGGCCGAGCTGCAGGTCGATGCGCCACACATTGTCGGGCTGGCGGTGCATCAGCGCCGACTGCCCGGAATGGAACGGCGGGTCGAACCAGAACCGCCGCTCGGTGGGAAAGTCGGCGGCCATGCGCACATCGGCGATCAGGAACTTGTCCTCGAAGGTCAGGCCCTCGAAGCCGAGCCCCATCAGGTCACGGACGCTCGAGCGCGCGCCGTCGGCCGCGACCACCCAGTCGGCCTCGATCGCGTAGGGACCGTCGGGCGTCGCCACGGTGAGAACGACCTTATCGTCGCGGCGGTCGAGCCCGACGACACGGTTGCTCCAGCGCAGGTCGATGCCGCCGAGCGCCGCGGCCCGCTCGACCAGCGCCCGCTCCAGATAATATTGCTGCAGGTTGATGAAGGCCGGCATCTTGTGCCCGCCCTCGGGAAACAGGTCGAAGGCATAGACCAGCGCGTCGCCGAGAAAGATCTTGCCGAGCTTCCAGGTGACGCCGCGCGCCACCAGCTCCTCGCCGACGCCGAGGCGGTCGAGGATCTCCAGCGTGCGCTTGGCATAGCAGATCCCGCGCGAGCCCTCGCCGATGCGATCCGATTCGTCGAGCAGCACGACGGCGACGCCGCGCAGCGCCAGGTCGATCGCCGCGGCGAGCCCGACCGGACCGGCCCCGACCACGACCACCGGATGACGGGCGCACGCGTTCCGGTCCTGGTCGGGCGACCGCCGGTAGGCGTAGCGGAACAGCACCTTGCGGTCGCCGGCGCCGACGGTGGCGCTTGCTCGCGGCATGACCTCGGCTCCACGCGACGAATGAGCTTCTGCCCATGGCATAGCGCGCAGCCACCCGGCCGGCAACGGCGCCGGGACGGTCGGCCACGGTCAGGATCGGACGGTCGGGGAGCGCATCTGCGACCGCCACGCGGGCGGTCGGCGCCGATGGCGGCGACGACACGATGGCGCGCCCGAGAATGCGCCGGTCGAGGACCGCGCATTCTCGTGCCGCCGTTCGCCGCGCCTCAGCGCAGCTGAGTGGATATACTGGTGAACGTCGTGTTGAGCTTGGT
>JBEKZK010000419.1:0-4841 GCA_049509935.1 Xanthobacteraceae bacterium
ACCTCGAAGGCGCATGCGAATGCCTCGTCGAGGCCGCGCCGCAAGGTGCCGCCGTCCGGCGCCAGGATACGGCTGCCGACGCCGGCACCATTCGGCAGCGCGCCGATGCCGGCTAGGCAGCCGACCGCGTCGAGGCGATTTTGCAAGTCCGCAGCATCGAGCCGGTCCGCTCCGCGGCCGAGCAGCAGCACGGTGCCGGCCGCGCGATACGGACCCAGCGGAGAGGCGTCGCCGGACAGGGCGTCCCCGCGGATCGCGCCGCGATCGCGGATCAGCACGCGGCCGGCCTCGTCGCGCACCACGGTCGAGATGGCGTAGCGCTCGAAAGCGCGGCCGCCGCCCACCGGATCATGGCTGGCAAATCCGTCGGTCACGATCGCGGCGGCGCCGGCGCACAGCGTGATCTCGGTGGTGCTCGAGACCCCGGCGCCCGGAAACAGCACCAGGGGATCCGGCGTGAACGCGAGGAAGCCCTCGGGCTCGACGGTGATCCGGGTGGTCTGGCTGGCGCCGCGGCCGCGCGTGGCGTGAACGATCGTGGCCGACTGGGTGGTGAGGTGGGCGGCGGCCCCCGGGGCGACGCGGACATCGAGCACCAGCCGGTCTCCGCGATAGAGCCCGCCGGACGCCGACTGCAGATAGAGCGTCGCGAGATGCGGACGCTGCGGATCGAGATGGAAGACGCGGGTGACGTGAAACGGATAGGGCACGTGCTGGTGGGCCAGCACGGTCCGCCCGCCGCGGCGGGCACACGACAGCCCGGCCTCCACGGCGCGAGCCGGCGGCTCGACATCCCGCGACGCCGCGATCGCCGCGGCGGCCACCCCGTTCATCGGGCAAACAGCACGGCGCGGTCGATGGCTTCGGCCACCATCGCGACCCCCTGCCCGCTGCGCGCATTGGTCGCCTCGATCGCCTTGCCGCCGCGCACCTCGCGGGCTTCCCGCAGCATGGCGTCGAGGTCGACGCCGACGTGGGGGGCGAGATCGATCTTGTTGACGACCAGCAGATCGCAGCGCACCACGCCGGGACCGCGCTTGCGCGGAATGTCGTCGCCGCCGGCGACATCGATGACGAACATCCACCAGTCGACGAGATCGAGCGAGAACGTCGAGGCGAGATTGTCGCCGCCCGACTCGAAGATGATCAGCTCGAGGCCGGGGAAGCGGCGCTCCAGGTCATCGCCCGCCGCGATGTTCAGGGTCGGATCCTCGCGGATCACGGTGTGCGGGCAGGCCCCGGCCTCGACCGCCGAGACGCGGGCGGGATCGATCAGGCCGGAGCGCCGCAGCCGCTCGGCATCCTCTCTGGTCACCAGATCGTTGGTGACCACCGCAAGGTCGACGCCGCGGCCATGCAGGACCGGGATCAGCCGCTCGATCAGCGCGGTCTTGCCGGAGCCGACCGGACCGCCGATGCCGATCCAGGCGGCCCCTGGTCCGCTCAAGTGCGATGCCGTGCGCCTGAGCATGATCACCTCAGCATGTAGCGCTGCGCCAGCGGGAGCACCTGGGCGGGCTCGCAGGTCGCAAGCGTGCCGTCCACGAACACATCGAAGGTCTGCGGATCGACGCGAATATTTGGGCAGGCGTCGTTCCACAGCATGTCGGCCTTGCCGAGCCGGCGGGTGCGGTGCGCCGGCAGCAGCGCCTTGCTCAAGCCGAGCCGCGCCGCCAGGCCGCCGGCGATCGCCAGCGGATGCACGAAGCAGGCCGACAGCGCGGCGGCGGCGCGTCCGAACGCGCCCCATTGCGGGCGCAGCAGGATCGGCTCGCAGGTCATCAGCGAGGCGGCCGAATCTCCCATGGCGCCCCAGGCGATGAAGCCGCCCTTGATCACCAGCTCCGGCTTGATGCCGAAGAACGCCGGACGCCACACCACGACGTCGGCGAGCTTGCCGTCCTCGAGCGAGCCCACGTGGTCGGCGATGCCGAAGGTGCGCGCGGCGTTGATGGTGTATTTGGCCACATATCGGCGGATGCGGGCGTTGTCGCCGAAGCCCGGTTTCTCCTCGGGGAGCGCGCCGCGCTGATCCTTCATCTTCGAGGCGAGCTGCCAGGTGCGGCAGATCACCTCGTGGATGCGCCCCATGCCCTGGCTGTCGGAGCCGAGCATGGAGATGGCGCCGATGTCGTGCAGCACATCCTCGGCCGCGATGGTCTGTGCCCGGATGCGGCTCTCCGCGAAGGCGACGTCCTCGGGGATCGCCGGATTGAGGTGATGACACACCATCGTCATGTCGAGGTGCTCGTCGAACGTGTTCACCGTGTAGGGATTGGTCGGGTTGGTGGACGACGGCAGGCAGTTGGCGACGCCGGCGACGCGAATGATGTCGGGGGCGTGGCCGCCGCCGGCACCTTCGGTGTGGTACATGTGGATGGTGCGCCCGCCGATCGCCTGCAGGGTATCCTCGACGAAGCCCGACTCGTTCAGCGTATCGGTATGGAGCTGGACCTGGAAGTCGAGGTCGTCGGCGACCTTCAGGCAGGCGTCGATGGTGGCCGGCATCGACCCCCAGTCCTCGTGGATCTTCAGGCCGACGCATCCGGTCTCGAGCTGCTCGATGAGCGACGCCGGTTTGTGCGAGTTGCCGCGCCCGAGAAATCCGAAATTGATCGGCCAGTGCTCGGATGCCTGCAGCATCTTGCCGACGTTGAACGGGCCGCCGGAGTCGATGCCGACGGTGATCGGGCCGAGCGATCCGCCGAGCATGGTGGTGATGCCGGACGCGATGGCATGCTCGCACAGGCCCGCCGAATCGAAATGCACGTGGACGTCGATCGCACCGGGCGTCGCGATCATGCCCTCGCAGTCGCGCACCGTGGTCGCCGCCGACACCACGAGCCGCGGATCGACGCCATCCATGATGGCGGGATTGCCGGCCTTGCCGAGCCCGACGATGCGCCCGGCCACGATCCCGAGGTCGCCCTTGACGATGCCGAGGACCGGATCGATCACCACCACGTTGCACAGCAGGAGGTCGAGCGCGCCCTCGGCGCTGGTGACGCCGGCGGCGAGCCCGATGCCGTCGCGCAAGGTCTTGCCGCCGCCGTGCAGGCATTCGTCGCCGTAGACCGCAAAGTCCTTCTCGACCACCGCGGTCAGCGAGGTGTCGGCGAGCCGGATTCCGTCGCCCACCGTCGGGCCGTACATGGCCGCATAGTCGCGGCGCTCGATCTGGACCACGCTCGCCTCCCTCAGGACCCCTTGAAGCCTGCGGCACGCGCGCGCGCGATCGCGGCGGCGCGCACCGCGTCGTCGCCGGCCATCCCTTCCGTCAGCGCATTGAGGCCGGTGAGCTCGCGACGGCCGCCGAAGGCGACCAGAACGACATCCTTGCGCTGGCCCGGCTCGAAACGGACGGCGGTGCCGGCCGGAACGTCGAGGCGCATGCCGAAGGCCGCGGCGCGATCGAAATCGAGCGCCTTGTTGGTCTCGAAGAAATGATAGTGCGAGCCGACCTGGATCGGACGATCGCCGGTATTGAGAACTTGAACAGTGGCGCGCGGGCGGCCGGCGGCGAGCTCGATGGCGCCCGGCGCCGCCACGATCGCACCGGGCTCGAGCGTATCGGCGGCGCTTCCCGCCGCGGCCCTGATCGGCTCGTGAACGGTCACCAGCTTGGTGCCGTCGGGAAAGACGCCCTCGACCTGCAGGATCGGCAGCATGCTGGCAACGCCCGGCATCACGTCGTCGGACGACAGGATGGTCGAGCCGAGCGACATCAGAGCGGCAACACTGCGGCCCTCGCGCGCGCCTTCGAGAATCTCGTCGGTGATGAGGGCGACCGCTTCGGGGTGGTTCAGCTTCAATCCCTTGGCGCGGCGCCGGCGGGCGAGCTCCGCCGCCGTGAAGATGGTGAGGCGCTCGAGCTCGGTCGGTGTAAGAAGCATTCCTCTGCTCCGGGCTCAGCTGGAAAACAGGCGCAGATGGCCGTGGGCGTGGCGCGCGGCGGCGGCATCGACCCACGGCGCGAAGCTCGCGATCTCGGCGTCGGCCTCGGGCTCGACCGCCGACACCTCGGCGACCACGGCGAGCGCCGAGGCGAGAGCGGTCTGCGCGTCCACCGCCCCGATGGTGCCGAGCCGCACCGCCGCGGCGACGAGGCCGCCGGCGGTCGCGTAGCCGGACATCGCGACCGCGTCGGCCTGCGACAGACCGACTGCGCGCCACATGACGCCCTGCACCACGGGCAGATGGCCCAGCGCCTGTCCGCCGTCGATTGCGGATCTCAGCTCGGCCGCACCGGGCGTGGCGAGCCGGACATGGGCGGCGAGCAGCGCCGCGCCATTGCGCTTCGAGCCGGTCCGAAGCGGCTCGGCCATCGTCGCGGCCTCGAGCGCGCGATCGACCGCGCCGATGCGGGTCAGATCATCGCCGGCCTGGTAGGCGCGGGCGAGCGCCACGCGATCGGACGATGACCAGCGGTGACGGATGACGGCGATGACCGCGGCGGTCAGGCCCTGCCGGTCGAGCGGCGCGCCGAGGGCGGCCAGCCCCTCGATGCCGTTGGAGAACGCAAAGCCGCCGCTCGGGAAGGCCGAATCGGCGTGCTGGAGCGCGAGCAGGAGCCCCGTCACGAGACCGCCTCCTCGCCGCCATCGAGCGTCGCCATGACGCGGCGATTGGCCATCAGCGGGCCGAGACGCGCGAGGTAATCGTCCATCGAGGCCTCGAGCGCGACCAGCAGCGTCTCGCCCTCGAAACGCACCCGCCAGTGCAGGTTGCCGACCTGGTAGCCGAGCTCGATGGCCGCCGCGATCGAGCTCGGCTGCAGGCGGAGCCAGCGCTCACCGGCGACGCGCACCACGATCGCGCGCCCGGGCTCGAGCAGCAGGACC
>JBEKZK010000042.1:0-13802 GCA_049509935.1 Xanthobacteraceae bacterium
GCCTCCGGCCGGCCGCGGGCGAAGACATCGCGGCCGAGCTGGGGGCGTGAGATCAGCTGCTCGGCGACCGCACGGAAGGCTTCCAGGCGCTTCAGTCGCAGCGCGAGCGCGGTGGCCAAGTCCTCGGCGCTCGGGCCGACCGCATCGTTGACCTCGGGAATCAGCAGCCGCGACTTGAGGTAGGCGAGCCATGCCGCCATGACCAGATAGTCGGCAGCGAGCTCGAGCCGCAGCCGTCGTGCCGCCTCGATGAAGGCCAGATACTGATCGGCCAGCGCCAGGATGGAGATCTTCGCCAGATCGACCTTCTGGTTCCGCGCCAGCGTCAGCAACAGATCGAGCGGCCCCTCGAAGCCTTCGACGTCGACGATCAGCGCCGGCTCGTCGTACGCCCGGTCGGCGGTGTCCTCGGCTGCGTGCCCGATGCTCCGAGCCGTCATGACGGCGAATTCCCGGCCTGCCGATTCTCCATCAGCAACGCGGCGAGCTCGTCGCGCGCCGCCGCCACGTCGATGGCGGTCGGGCGGCGGCGGGACGCCAGCGCGACGGCCGCGCGCGCCGCCCCCCGCCCCGACAGGCGCGGCGTCTCGGCGGCGACCGCCTGCATCTCGTCGAGGCGTCCGTTGCAGTGAAGCACGACGTCGCAGCCGGCCGCGATCACGGCGCGTGCGCGCTCCGCGATCGTTCCAGAGAGGGCGTTCATCGAAAGGTCATCGCTCATGAGCAATCCATCGAACCCGATCGAGCCGCGAATCACCTCGCTCACCATAGTCGCCGAAGTTGTCGCCGGCGCGATGGAATCTATGGCGCTGAACACGACGTGCGCCGTCATCGCGAGCGGCAGGCCGGCCAGGGGCCGGAACGCCGCAAAGTCCGTCGCCTCCAGCGTCGGCCGATCGGTGGCGACCACGGGAAGCCGGTGATGGCTGTCCGCCGCCGCGCGCCCGTGGCCGGGGATATGCTTGAGAACCGGCAATACGCCGCCGTCGGCCAATCCTTCCGCGAACGCTGCGGCAATCGCCGAGACCTGATCCGCGGTGGTGCCGAAGGCGCGGTCACCGATCACCGAATCGGCGTCCGCCACCGGCACGTCGGCAATCGGCATGCAGTCGACGGATATTCCCAGCGCGTCGAGGTCGGCGGCGATCAGCCGGGCGCCCAGCCGCGCCGCCGCCAGACCGTTGCGGCGGTCGCCCTCGTACACACGCCCGTAGGTGCACCCCGCCGGATAGGACGGCCAATGCGGCGGACCGAGGCGCTGCACGCGGCCGCCCTCCTGGTCGATCAGGACGGGCGCATCGCCACGGCCGACCGCCTCGCGAAAGCCGGCGACCAGGCGCGACACCTGGTCCGGGCTTTCCACATTGCGGGCGAACAGGATCAGACCCCAGGGATCGGCATCCCGCAGGAACGCACGTTCATCGGTCGTCAGCTGCGTCCCGGCCGCGCCCGAGATGAACGCCCGTGCTGTCATCGGCCGCGATTAGCGCGCCCCCTCCCCGGGGGTCAAGCGGCGGTCCGTCAATTCCTTTGGACAAGGCACTTGCCGCCGGCGGTCTTCAGGCTCTCGCAGAACTGAGCCGCAAGATCGTTGGTCGCGAACGGTCCGACCTGGGCGCGATAGAACACCCCCTTGTCGCCGCCGAGATCGACCCGGCGAATGATCGGCTGACGACCGCCGAGAATGTTCTGATACTTGCCCTGAAGGGCACGGAACTGATCCTGCGCTTCCGCCTCGCTCTTGCCGGAGAACAGCTGGACCAGATAGCCGCCGGCGTCCGGCGCGCGTGAGCTCGCCGGCCCGCGCGGCGCCGCCGCATTCGCCTCCGTCTCCGGCGAGGCGGCGGCCTGGTGCTGCGGTGAGCGCGCATTCACTGGCGCCGGTGCCGAAGAGCTCGCCGCGCCGCGCGTCGGCGGGGCTGCCGGAAACGCCGAGGAATCGGCCGCATCCGCCGCACCTGCCTGATCCGGTCTGATCGTCAGGGTCCTGACTTTTTTCGGCTCGCCCGCGCCGCTCCCCGTCGCGGCGGCGGCAGGCGCCTGACCGGAAGCGCCGCCTGTCTGCGAGCTGGGCGGAGCGCCGCCGGCGCCCGCAGCGGTGCCGGGAAATACCACCCGCGGGGTGGCGCCGCGCACGTCGACTGGATGCTCTTCGCGTGACACCAGCTCGCCCGAATCCTGCGGCGGCTTGTCGGCCACACGGTCGTAGATGAGCTTGTTCGACTGGCCGTCGGCGGACTGACCGGCCGGCACGATCTTGCTCAGCGATCGGTCCGCCAGGATCACCGGGGTCTGGCTCGCATCACGCGGCGCCGTCAAGGTACGGTAGCCGAATGCCCCGCCAACCAAGAGGACGATGACGCCGACCACCGCCAGGATCGTCTTCCTGCTCCCGTTCCGGCGCTCCAGCGGCGCCCGGTAGGCGTCGTCAGCGTCGGCACCCAGATCCTCGGCGTAATCGCCGTCGGTATCGTAGTCGCGAGCAACCGGAAGGGCGGCATCGTAGGAGGAGTCGTAGGATCCCTCCTCCGGATAGGCTGCCGCCTGTTCATAGCCCTGCCGGGCGTCGTCGGCCTCGTCGGCGTAACGCGGAGGCTCGGGAAAATGCTCGGGTGCGGCGGGCTCCTCCGGTGCGGCCTGATCACGATAGCGGCCTGCCCGCCATTGCGGGTCCGGTTGATCGTCGTGCGGGACCGGCGGCTGGTCCGCGACATCGAGACGCGGCCCACCGCGCTCGCGCGCCAGCCAATTCGGCGCCGGGCGCTCCTCACGGGAAGGAGCCGCAGCGGGCTCGGCACGGGGCGGCGGGCTCTCGCGTCGCAGGTCCGCGAACGGGTCGTCACGGCCGATCAGCCGCGCCAGCTCCTCCAGGGGATCGTTGCCCGTCCGAGGTGCCCCGCGCTGCTCGGAGCCATCGCCCCGCCTGGACCCATACCGAGGATTGTCAGCCATACTCATACCGCCACCCGTTCCCGGCTTCGCTTGCCCAACGTGCCGTAATGTTTGCCGCGACTGCGGGTCCACCAAACGGCAGCAAGCCGATTACCTCATCTCTTCAGGCGCCCCGACACCGAGCAATCTAAGCCCGGACGCCAGGATCATTACAACGCCCTGAACGAGAGCAAGGCGAGCCACAGTCATTTGTGGATCATTCTGGATAATGAAGCGTAAATGTGGCGTGTCCTTTCCGCGGGTCCACAGGCCATGAAATTCACTAGCCAAGTCATATAGATAGAAGGCAACTCGGTGCGGCTCGTGGGCCGCCGCCGCGGCCTCGACGAGACGCGGAAAGAGCGCGATGCGCTTCATCAGCGCCAGTTCGGCCTCGTCGTCGAGTCCCGCGAGCGCCGCATCGGCGAGCAGCTTCGCGCGGTCGCCGGCGTCCGTCGGCAGGCCGGGCACGACCTCGGCGGCATTGCGCAGGACCGAGCAGCCGCGGGCATGGGCGTACTGCACGTAGAACACCGGATTGTCGCGCGACTGCTCGATCACCCGGGCGAGGTCGAAGTCGAGCGCCGCATCGTTCTTGCGGAAGAGCATCATGAAGCGGACCGCGTCGCGGCCGACCTCGTCGACCACCTCGCGCAGCGTGATGAGGTCGCCGGAGCGCTTCGACATCTTCACCGGCTCGCCGGCGCGGAGCAGGTTGACCAGCTGGACGATCTTCACGTCGAGATCGCCGCGCCCCTCGGAGATCGCCTTCACGGCCGCCCGCATGCGCTTGACGTAGCCGGCGTGGTCGGCGCCCCACACGTCGATCATGGTCCGAAACCCGCGATCGAGCTTCGACTTGTGATAGGCGATGTCGGAGGCGAAGTAGGTGTAGCTTCCGTCCGACTTCCGCAGAGGTCGGTCGACGTCGTCGCCGAACGCAGTGGAGCGGAACAGCGTCTGCTCGCGATCCTCCCAATCATCGACCGGCTGGCCCTTGGGCGGCTGCAGGCGGCCCTGATAGACGTAGCCACGCTCGCGCAGCCAATCGATGGTCGATTCCACGAGGTCGACCGCACCTGTGATCAGCGAGCGCTCGGAGAAGAACACGTCCTGATGGATGCCGAGGCTCGCGAGATCCAGGCGGATCAGCTTCATCATCTCGGCGACTGCGAGCTCGCGCAGCGGCGCGAGCCATTCGCTCTCGGGCTGGTCCCGCAATGTGGGTCCGAACCTCTCGGCGACCAGGGCCCCGAGCGGCTTCAGGTAATCCCCCGGATACAACCCCGGGGGAATCTCGGCGACCGCCTCGCCGAGCGCCTCGCGGTAGCGCAGAAAGACCGACCGCGCCAGCACATCGACCTGACCGCCGGCATCGTTGATGTAGTATTCGCGGGTGACCCGACATCCGTCATGGGCCAGCAGATTGGCCAGCGCATCGCCGACCACGGCGACGCGACAGTGGCCGACGTGCAGGGGTCCGGTGGGGTTGGTCGATACGTATTCGACGTTGATCGGCTCGCCGCCTCCGGCATCGCCCTGCCCGTACTCGGCTCCCAGGCGCAATGCCGCGCGCAGCTCCTCGATCCAGGCATCGGTCGCCAGCGTCAGGTTGATGAAGCCCGGTCCCGCGACCTCGACCCTGGTGATCAGCGGATCGGCGCGCAGGCGGACCGCATACGCCTCCGCGAGCTCGCGCGGCTTGCGGCCGGCCGGCTTGGCGAGCACCATGGCGGCGTTGGTCGCCATGTCACCGTGCGCGGCTTCGCGCGGGGCCTCGACCTGAATCCGCGAGGCGTCGATGGCGGACGGCAGCTCGCCGGCGGCGACCAGCAACGCGGTCGCCGCACGCACCCGGTCGAGCACCTGGGCAAAGAGATGTGAACGCTGGCGCATCGAGGTGACGATCGGCTCCGCCGCCGCATGTGCGATTGAACCGGGACACGCTCGGTGCGCCGGCGGCGCCGCCTAGACCAAATCCGGGGTCGAGTCAAAGTGGCGTGCGTGGTCGATCAGGGCGTAGCGGTCGGTCATCCCGGCGACGAAGTCGGCCACGCGACGCGCCCGCCCCGGGATGTCGGCACAGTCCTGCGCCCATTCGGCGGGCATGTCGCCCGGCGCCGCCATGTAGTGTGCGAAGAGGTCGCGGACCACGTCCTGGGCATTGCCCATGATGCGCATGACGCGCGGGTGGCGGTACATGCGCGGCAGCAGAAAGCCCTTGATGGCGCGGTCGGTCGCCGCCATGGCGGCAGAGAAGCCGACCAGCGGCTCTGCGGCCTCGCGTACGCCATCGGCCGCGAGCGGTCCGACTCGCGCAAAGCGCCGATCGGACTCGGCGACCACGTCCTCGATCAGTCGTCCGATCAGCCGCCGGATCAGCTCGTGGACGAGACGCGCCTGGTCGAGGCCGGGATGGCGCGCACCGATCTCGCCGATCAGCTCGGCGACGATCGGCACCTCGGCGAGGTCACCGACGCCGAACAGCTCGGCGCGGAGCCCGTCGTCGATGTCATGAGCGTCATAGGCGATGTCGTCAGCGATGCCGGCGCATTGCGCCTCGGCGCTCGGGAACGTCCACAGCAGCAGGTCCCGGGCGTGGTTGCAGGCGAGAATCGAGTTCGGGACGCCGCGCTCGGCGTAGCGCCCGAGCGGAACGAGGTTGCGATCGGTCAGCGGACCATTGTGCTTCACGATTCCTTCGAGCGTCTCCCAGGTGAGATTGAGCCCGTCGAACTCCGGATAACGGCGCTCGATCAGCGTCACGATGCGCAGCGTCTGGGCGGTGTGGTCGAAGCCGCCGAATTCCGCCAGGCAGGCATCGAGGGCACGTTCGCCGGCATGGCCGAATGGCGGATGGCCGAGATCGTGGGCCAGGGCCAGCGCCTCGGCGAGATCTTCGTCGAGGCCGAGCGCGCGGGCCAGCGAGCGCGCGATCTGGGTGACCTCGAGCGTGTGGGTGAGCCGGGTCCGATAGTGGTCGCCTTCGTCGAACACGAACACCTGGGTCTTGTGCTTGAGGCGGCGGAATGCGGAGCTGTGGATGATGCGATCGCTGTCGCGGCGAAACGGATTGCGGGACGAACTCGACGTCTCCGGATGGATCCGACCACGGCTCGCACCCGGATCGGCCGCATAGGGCGCGCGCTCTCGACCTGCATCGACCGCCATGATCGCCTCGCCGGGCAAGGAATTGACCTTCGCCCGGTCCGCACTTAACTATCGGTCGAACAGCCTGGCAATGTCCCCTCGGCGGCAATGCGGGGTGCGCAAGGTGTCGCAGCAGGGTGTCGCAGCGAGATGTCGCAGGCTGGGCCGGAGACCACCGAATGACGACGAGCGTGACCATCAGCGAGCGTGCGGCGCGGCGGATCGGTGCCATTCTCCAGGCGGAGCCCGCCGGCACCATGCTGCGGGTCAGCGTGGAGGGCGGCGGCTGCTCGGGATTCCAGTACAAGTTCGATGTCGACCGCACCAGGGCCGCGGACGACATCGTGATCGACCGCGCGGGTGCCGTGGTCCTCATCGACCCGGTCTCGCTGCAGTACATGGCGGGCTCCGAGATCGATTTCGTCGACGACCTGATCGGCGCCTCGTTCAAGATCGCCAATCCCAACGCCACCGCCTCGTGCGGTTGCGGCACCAGCTTCACGATCTGATCGAGCGGCCGCGAGGCGAAGCGAGCGCGCGGGCTCCCCGGAGCAGCCGCCAGTGACCGCGGCGTGGCGAACCGCCCGCCACCGAAACGACGGTTGAGCATGCGGATCGCCACCTGGAACGTCAATTCCATAAAGCAGCGCGTGGAGAACGCGGTGACGTGGCTGACCGACACACGGCCCGACATCGTGTGCATGCAGGAAACGAAATGCGTCGACGCCGCGTTTCCGCGCGAGCCCTTCGAGGCGCTCGGCTACAACGTCGCTGTCCACGGACAGAAAACCTTCAACGGGGTCGCGATCCTGTCGAAACTGCCGTTCGACGAAGTCACCACCCGGCTGCCCGGCGACGACACCGACGATCATGCCCGCTTCATCGAGGCGGTGGTGTCGGTGAGAGGCGGGGCGTTGCGCATCGCCTCGATCTATCTGCCCAACGGAAACCCGGTCGATACCGACAAGTATCAATACAAGCTCCAGTGGATGGATCGCCTGATCGGCTACGCCCGCGACCGCCTGGCGCTGGAGGAAATGCTGGTCATGGCGGGCGACTACAATGTGATCCCGAGCGAGCCCGACGCCTACGATCCCGCCGCCTGGGTGAACGACGCGCTGTTCCGGCCGGCGACGCGCGCCAAGTTCCGCGCCCTGATGAATCTCGGGCTCACCGACGCGATCCGCGCCGCCAGCGACGAGGCGGGCCTCTACACGTTCTGGGACTATCAGGCCGGCGCCTGGCAGAAGAACTTCGGCATCCGCATCGACCATCTGGTGCTGTCGCCGCGGGCGGCGGATCGGCTCGACGCCGCCGGGATCGACAGGCACGTGCGGGCCTGGGAACGGCCGTCGGATCACGTCCCGGCGTGGGTCGAGCTCGGCGCCGATCCGCCGTGAGGGTAGCCGCATGAGCGGAATGGGGAGCGGTCACGGAAGGCGGCACTGTCGCCGCGGATTTCATCCGGGCTACGATATGGCCATCAATCCCGCCGCGTCTTCAGCCAGCGATCGAGCAGCTCCAGTGCCAGCGCCCGCTCTTCCGCCGTGGCCTGCTTGAACGCCGAATTGTAGATATCGGCGATCCACGGCACGTCCGACTCGCGGGCGAGCGTCAGCCACATCAGACCGAGCGCCCCCTGTCGCGGCACGCTTTCGCCCTTGAACAGCATCTGCCCGAGAACCGCCTGCGCCTGGTACTGCCGCTTGTTGGCGGCAAGTCCGAGCCATCGTGCCGCGAGCCGCGGGTCGCGCGGCAGGCCGACGCCGTCGAGGTAGAGCCTGGCCAGGTGATACTGGGCATCGGGATCGCCGAAATACGACGCCGCGTAGGAAAACAGCTCGCGCGCCCGCGACGCGTCCGGCCGCACCTGGGAATCCGGAATGCCGTCGAGATAGTACTGCCCGAGCGCTACGAACGCATTGGCAACCAGGCGTCCCTGCGGCGAGCCCGGATTGTCCTCGGCGTGCCCGTTGGCGATCCGGCTGAAGTACTCGAAGGCGCGCAGATCGCTGCGCGGCACGCCGTCGCCGGACGCATACATGCGGCCGAGCTGCCATTGCGCCAGCGGATGGCCGTGCTCGGCGGCGTATTGCAGCGAGGTCACCGCCTTGGCTTTTTCGCCGTTCTGCCAGGCTTCGGCGCCGGAACGGAATGCCTCGACGGAAGATTGCGGATCGCTCTGCGGCTTGGCGCCCTCGAAGGCGGATGCCGGCGCCACCGCCATGGCGGCGCCGAGCAGCACGATGGCGCGGATTCGATCAAACGTCCGCATAGCACGTGGTCTCGGCCGCACCGCCGGGGTGGGTCACGGCCCCGGTCCGTGCGGGTCCGACCTGCTGGGCATATTTCCACAGGTAACCCGACGCAAATTGACCCTCGCGCGGCTTCCAGTCCCGCCTGCGGCGGGCGAGCTCGTCCTCGCCGAGCTTCACGTCGAGGGTACCGGACACCGCGTCGATCGCGATGATGTCGCCGTCGCGCACCAGGGCGATCGGACCGCCGACGGCGGCTTCAGGGCCGATGTGGCCGACGCAGAAGCCCCGCGTCGCCCCCGAAAAGCGGCCGTCGGTGATCAAAGCCACCTTGCCGCCCATGCCCTGCCCGGTCAGCGCCGCCGTGGTCGACAGCATCTCGCGCATGCCGGGCCCACCACGCGGCCCCTCGTAGCGGATGACCAGCACCTCGCCTTCGCGGTAGGTCTTCTTGCGCACGGCCTCGAAGCAGGCCTCCTCGCCGTCGAACACCCGGGCCGGGCCGGAAAATGTCAGCACCGACATGCCGGCCACCTTCACGATCGCACCGTCGGGGGCGAGATTGCCCTTCAGGCCCACCACCCCGCCGGTCGGCGACAGCGGCCGATCGGCCGGCCGGATCACGTCCTGGCCGCTGTTCCACTTCACACTTTTGAGATTCTCGGCGATCGTCCGCCCGGTCACCGTCATGCAGCTGCCATCGAGATGGCCGTGTTCGAGCAGGGTTTTCATCAGCAATGGCACACCGCCAGCCTCGAACAGATCCTTGGCGACATAACGGCCGCCCGGCTTCAAATCCGCCACATAGGGCGTGCGCCTGAAAACCTCGGCCACGTCGAACAGGTCGAAAGCGATCCCGCACTCGTTGGCGATGGCCGGCAGATGCAGGGCCGCATTGGTCGAGCCGCCGGATGCCGCGACCACCACTGCGGCGTTCTCCAGCGCCGCGCGGGTGACGATGTCGCGCGGCCGCAGGCCCGACTTGATCAGCTCGACGATCTGCTGGCCGGCCGTCATGCAGAAGCGGTCGCGCAACTCGTACGGCGCCGGCGCGCCGGCGGAATACGGCAGCGCGAGCCCGATCGCCTCCGACACCGTCGCCATGGTGTTGGCGGTGAACTGCGCCCCGCACGCGCCGGCCGACGGGCACGCCACCTGCTCGAGCTCTTCGAGATCCGCGTCGGACATGGTGCCGACCGAATGGCGGCCGACCGCCTCGAACACGTCCTGAACGGTGACCGGCTGCCCCTTGAAGGTTCCCGGCAGGATCGAGCCGCCGTAGATGAAGATCGACGGGACATTGAGCCGGCACATCGCCATCATCATGCCGGGCAGCGACTTGTCGCAGCCGGCAAGCCCGACCAGCGCGTCATAGGCGTGGCCGCGCATGGTCAGCTCGACGGAGTCGGCGATGACCTCGCGCGACGGCAACGAGGACTTCATTCCCTCGTGCCCCATCGCGATCCCGTCGGTCACCGTGATGGTGCAGAATTCGCGCGGCGTGCCGCCGGCCGCCGCTACGCCCTTCTTCACCGCCTGGGCCTGCCGCATCAACGCGATATTGCACGGCGCGGCTTCGTTCCAGCAGCTCGCCACGCCGACGAACGGCTGATGGATCTGCTCGGTCGTCAGCCCCATCGCATAGTAGTACGAGCGATGGGGAGCGCGCTCGGGACCCTCGGTCACGTGCCGGCTGGGCAGCTTCGCCTTCAGCGTCGTCTTGGCGTCCATCAACGTTTGCCCCCGATCCGCAAAGTCCAATCCGGCAAATCCGACATGCGATCGACGTGGAAATCCGGTTGACGTGGAATCCCGTCTGCGGTGGTATCGAGCGTGCGGTGGTATTCCGTTGCTCTATTGCATCACGCGTTCCGAGGTCTTCTCAACCTCCCCGCCCGCGACGATTCTTGAACTCGCTCTGCCCCGCTGGTGAAACCGGAAGTGTCGCAACGGCTTGGCTTGCACACTGATGTCCGGGAAATCTATGGCTGAATCGCGGCACCTGAGAGCCGTTGCGCAAATGTTGTTAATATGTGCCATCAAAGACACAGTTTAAGGGTCTTGCGGCGGCGCACACATCAGCCCCGGTTGGTGTGGGATCGATCCGTTGCACCCCAGCCCTGAGCCGCCGATGGCGCCGATCACCACAGGCTTCGAAGTCCCCAGGCGCCTGCGGGCCCTGGTGCGTGCCCGCGAGAGCAGCCTGATCGGGCTCGCCGCGGTGGCCGGGGCGATGGCCGGGCTGGCGGTCGCCGCGATGAGCGCCGGCGTCGACCTGATGCATTCGATCTTTTTCGGGCTTGCACCGGGCGAGCGCCTGTCGGCGCAGGACGCGATCGCCCCGGTGCTCGCCTTGATGGTGCCGAGCCTCGGCGGTCTCGCCCTCGGCATCGCGACCGCGCAGGTCGCACGCCGCCGGCCGGCCCGAGAGGTCGATCCGATCGAGGCCAACGCGCTGCGCGGCGGCCGGATGTCGCTGGTCGGCAGCCTGATCGTCGCCGCCCAGACCGTGTGGTCGAGCGGGGTCGGCGCCTCGGTCGGTCTGGAGGCCGGATACACCCAGCTCGCGAGCGCTCTGTCGTCCCGCCTCGGCCGCGCGTTTCGACTGCGCCGCGGCGACCTGCGCGTCCTGGTCGGGTGCGGAGCGGCGGGCGGCATTGCGGGAGCCTTTGCGGCGCCGCTCGCCGGCTCCTTTTACGCCTTCGAGCTGGTGACCGGCACTTATTCGGTGAAGAGCCTGGCGCCGGTCGGAACCGCGGCGCTGATCGGATACCAGGTCGCCCACGTGTCGGCGCCGTTGCAGCTCGGAATCCTCGCCGGCACCGCGGCGCCGATCCGCGCGACCGATCTCGTCCTGTCGGGCATCCTCGGGCTGCTCGCGGCGGCATTCGGCGTCGCGCTGATGCGCGGCGTCGGCTCTTGCGAAATGCTGTTCATGCGCCTGCGCGTGCGCTCGTGGCTGCGCCCCGCCATCGGCGGCCTCATCGTCGGCGTGCTGGCGCTGGTGTCACCCCAGCTGATGTCGTCCGGCCATGGGGCGCTGCATCTCGACAGCGTGCTCGACCACCCGCTGCGGCAGATCGCCGTGCTCCTCGCGCTGAAGGCGCTCGCCTCGACGGTCTCGCTCGGATCGGGCTTTCGCGGCGGGCTGTTCTTCGCCTCGCTGCTGCTCGGCTCGCTCGGCGGGCATCTGTTCGCGGCGGGAATCGACTTGCTGTGGCCGAGCGTTGCGGCCGATCCGCACGCGTTCGCGATCATCGGGATGAGCGCGCTGGCGGTCTCGGTCATCGGGGGGCCGCTCACCATGATCTTCATCGCGCTGGAGACGACCGGCGACTTGTGGCTCACCACGGCGGTGCTGCTGGCGGTGATCATCTCCGGGCAGGTCACCCGGGAGACGTTCGGATACTCGTTCGCGACCTGGCGTTTCCATCTGCGCGGCGAGACCATCCGCAGCGCCGCCGACGTCGGCTGGCTGCGCGACCTCACGGTCGGGCGGATGATGCGCCATGATGTGAAGACCGTGCCGGCGGACATGACGATCGCGGCGTTCCGCGAGGCGGCGCCGCTCGGCTCGACCAGCCGGGCGATCGCGATCGAGCAGGACGGCCGCTATGCGGGGATCGTCATCGTGCCGGAAGCGCACGCCCACGAGCTCGCCGCCGACGTTGCGGTGCGCGCGATCCTGCATCACACGGACAATTTCCTGGTGCCGAGCATGACGGTACGCGAAGCCGTCATCGCGTTCGACCGCACCGAGGCCGAGGCGCTGGCGGTGGTCGATTCACCGATATCGCGCCGGCTGGTCGGACTGCTGACCGAGGCGCACACGCTGCGCCGCTATTCCGAGGAATCCGAGCTGCGGCGGCGCGAGCTGCTGGGCGAGGTGTAGCCCGGATCATCTCACACCCCCGGCAGCTGGCGGAGCGCCTCCACGATCTTGTCGCGCCGGTTCTCGGCCTCGGCGAGCTTCTCCCGGTCCCCCTCGACCACCTCCTCGGGGGCGCGCGCCAGGAAATCCGCGTTGCCGAGTTTGCCCTGGACGCGCGCGATGTCGGCGTTGAGCTTGGTAAGGTCCTTGTTGAGACGGCTGCGCTCGGCGGCGACATCGATGACGCCGGCGAGCGGCAGGGCTGCGACCTCGCCACGCACGACGATGCGCACCGAGCCGGCCGGCGGCTGGTCCGCAAAGGATACCTCGGACAGGCGTGCCAACCGCTTGAGGAAGTCGTCCCAACGCCCTGCCCTGGCGCGGGTTTCGGTCGATGCCGCAGCGAGCACCAGCGGCACCTGGCTGGCCGGCGGCACGTTCATTTCGGAGCGCACCGAGCGGATCGCGCCGATCAGGTCGACCAGCCAACCGATCTCGCCCTCGGCGTGACTGTCCTCGAGCCCGTCGTGGCGCGGCCACGGCGCCAGCACCAGCGGCCCCCCGGACGACACCGCGCCGTCGGTCAGCCGCCACAGCTCCTCGGTGATGAACGGCATGAACGGATGCAGCAGCTTCAGGATCTCGTCGCGCACCCACGCGGTCATCGCCCGGGTCTCCGCCTTGGCGGCGCCGTCGGGGCCGGTGAGCACCGGCTTGACGAGCTCCAGATACCAGTCGCAGAACACGTTCCAGACGAACCGGTAGATGCTGCCGGCGGCTTCATTGAAGCGGAAGGTCTCGATCGCCTCGGTGACCTCGCGACCGGTCTTGGCGAGCTCGTGGGCGATCCAGCGATTGAGCGTGTCGCGCGCGGACTTTGGATCGAATCCGTCGATCCGCGCGCACTCGTTGAGCTCGGCGAAGCGCGCCGCGTTCCACAGCTTGGTCGCGAAATTGCGGTAGCCCTCGACCCGGCTGGTCGCCAGCTTGATGTCGCGCCCCTGCGCCGCCATGGCGGCGAGCGTGAAGCGCAGCGCATCAGCACCGTACCTGTCGATCAAGGCCAGCGGGTCGATCACGTTGCCGATCGACTTCGACATCTTCTTGCCGCGCTCGTCGCGCACCAGCGCGTGGATGTAGACGGTGCGGAACGGCACCTCGTCCATGAACTGGAGACCCATCATCATCATCCTGGCGACCCAGAAGAAGATGATGTCGAATCCGGTGATCAGGACGTCGGTCGGGTAGTAGCGCGCGAGCTCCGGCGTCCGCTCCGGCCAGCCGAGCGTCGAGAACGGCCACAGCGCCGAGGAAAACCAGGTGTCGAGCACGTCCTCGTCGCGGGTCAGCTCGACGTCCTTGCCGTAGTGCCGCACCGCGTCGGCGCGCGCCTCGGCCTCGGAGCCGGCGACGAACACGCGGCCGTCGGGGGCGTACCACGCGGGGATCTGATGGCCCCACCACAGCTGGCGCGACACGCACCAGGACTGGATGTTCTCCATCCACTCGAAATAGGTCTTCTCCCAGGTCCTCGGGACGAAGACGGTGCGCCCGCGCCGTACGGCCTCGATCGCCGGCGCCGCCAGCCGCTTGGC
>JBEKZK010000420.1:0-4835 GCA_049509935.1 Xanthobacteraceae bacterium
GAGCGGGTGGAACGTGAGGAGGAGCTCGCGCCCGCGATCGCACGCGCGCTCGCCAACCGTCCGGCGCTGCTCGACATGGTGGTGACGCCGGAAGCCATCTCGTCCGACGGCAAGACCGGGCTCGCCTGGGTGCCGGACCTGCAGCCGCTCGCCGCCTGGGACGAAGCCGAGCGCAAGTGGCGAGCGACCTGACGGGGCAGACCATCCGGCTGGTTTCTGCCGCAGGCTCCTCACTCCGCCGACGGCTTGCCCTGGCGCAGCGTCTTGATGCCGGAGCGGCGCTTCTTGCCCTCGATCCGGCGCTCGCGCGACGCCTTGGTGGGGCGGGTCGGGCGGCGCTTGATCGGCCGGATGCTGGCCTGGCGGATCAGCTCGACCAGGCGCTCCAGCGCCTCGGCGCGGTTGCGCGCCTGGGTGCGGTGGCTCTGCGCGGTCAGCACCAGCACGCCGTCGCGGGTGAGCCGGCTGCCGGCGAGCCGCTCGAGCCTGGCGCGCACGTCGTCGGGCAGGCTCGGCGAGCCGCGCACGTCGAAGCGCAGCTGGACGGCGGTCGACAGCTTGTTGACGTTCTGTCCGCCCGGACCGGAGGCGCGGATGAAGCTCTCGTCGATCTCGCGCTCGTCGATCGCGATGCGGGGCGTTATGCGGATCACGGCGGCCACTCCGGCGGGTCAGGCGGAGTTGCGTAGACCATTCCGGTGAAACAGGACAGGTCGGCGCCGCCGGTGGGCACGGCGCGAAGGGCGGGCGTAACGCCCTTTGGGCCCACCCTACAAGTCAGCCGCCCGGATTCTTCGCCACGGCACCGGGCGGGCGGCCGACCACCGTATAGAGCATCGGGCCGTCGAGCAGGCGTCGCGCCACGCGCTTGACGTCGGCGGCGGTCACCGCCTCGATCAGGCCGGTTCGGCGGTCGATATAGTCGATGCCGAGCCGGTCCTGCTGGATCTGCACCAGCTGGGCGGCGATCTTGGTCGAGGAGTCGAAGCCGAGCGCATACGAGCCTACGAGAAAGGACTTGGTCTTGGCGAGCTCCTCCTCGGTCGGCCCGGCCTCGGCGAAGCGCTTGATCTCGCTCTCGATGATCGACAGCGTCTCGGCGGCCTTGTCGGAGCGGGTGCCGGTCGAGCCGACCCACAGCGCGGCGTGCTCGAGCGACAAGAGCCCGGTGTGGATCGTATAGGCGAGCCCACGCTTCTCGCGCACCTCGACATAGAGCCGCGACGACATGGCGCCGCCGCCGAGGATGTGGTTGATCAGGTAGGCGGGAAAGAAGTCCGGATCGCGCCGCGCGATGCCCGGCCCGCCGAACACCACGACCGCCTGCGGCACGTCGAGATCGACCATGATGTGCTGGCCGAGCCCCTGGGGGCTGGCGGCCGGAACCGGGCGCAGCTCGGCCTTCGCGGGCAGGGCGGAGAACACCTGGTCGACCAGGCGGCCGGCGGTCGCCGCGTCGATGTCGCCGACCACCGCGACCTTCAGGGTGTCGCGGGCGAGCACCCGGCGCGCGAAGCTCCTGAGATCGTCCGTCCCGATGCGCGGGATCGACTCGAGCGAGCCGCGCGCCGGGCGGCCATAGGGATGATCGGGAAACGCGACCTCCCACCAGCGGCGGCTCGCGATATCGACCGGGTTGGTCGATTCGCGGCGCAGCCCGGTGAGCAGCTGGGTGCGGATGCGCTCCACCGCGTCGCCGTCGAACCGCGGCGCCGTCACGGCGAGCCGCAGCAGGTCGAAGGCGACGTCACGGTTTTCCGTGAGCGTGCGCAGCGAGCCGTGCAGGTAGTCGCGGCCGGCGTCGAACGCGAGCTCGATGGCGCGATCCTCGAGCCGCTCGTGGAAGGCCTTGCCGTCGAGATCGCCGGCGCCCTCGTCGAGCAGGGCCGCCACCATGGTGGCGACCCCGGGCTTGTCCGCCGGGTCCTCGTTGGCGCCGCCGGCAAAGGAGAAATCGAGCGCGACCAGCGGGATCGCGTGATCCTCCACCATCCAGACCTCGATGCCGGACGGGCTCACCACCCGCTCGATCCTGGTCGCGGCGGCGGGCAGCGGCGCCAGCATCACGGCAGCGACCGCCGCGGCGGCGAGCGCGACGGTCGCACGCGCCGTCGCGTAGAGCCCGAGCCGCCTCATGAGCGCTTTTCCTTGTCCTCGCGCCGACCGGCGTCCTTGACCAGATAGCCGGTCACCGAGCGCCGCTTGTCCAGGAAGCGGCGGGCGACATCCTGCACCTGATCGGCGGTCACGGCGCGCAGCCGATCGGGCCGCGCCAGCACGTCGTCGAGGGTGAGCCCGGTGGTCAGCGCGCTGCCGTACATCCGCGCCATGGCGGCCTGGTTGTCCTGGGCGTAGACGTAGTCGGCGATCATCCGGGTCTTGGCGCGGGCGACCTCCTCGGGCGCGACGCCCTTGTCGGCGACCGCCGCGACGACGCCGTCGAGCGCGTCCTCGAGCTGGGCGAGCTCGACCCCGGGCCGCGGCGTCGCGAAGACGCCGAAGCGGGTCGCGTCGAGCGCCAGGCCCTGGTACCAGCTGCCCGCATCCGAGGCGAGCTCCTGATCGACGATGAGGGCGCGGTAGAGCCGGCCGGTGGCACCGCCGCCGAGGATCTGCGCCAGCACCTCGAGCGCCGCCGCCTCGCCGGGCTTGCCGGCGGCCAGCGACGGCACCAGGTAGGCGCGCTGCAGGGTCGGCTGGGCGACCCGCGGATCGGCGAGGGTGACGTGGCGGATCGCGCTCGGGTCCGGCTCCTGCGGACGAAGCCGCGGGCCGATCTCGGCGCGCGGCGCGACCTTGCCGTAGGTCTGCTCGGCGAGCGCGCGCACCTCGGCGGGCGTCACGTCGCCGGCGACCACCAGCACGGCGTTGTTCGGCGTATAGAAGCGCCGATAGAACGCCAGCGCGTCCTCGCGGTTGAGCTGCTCGATCTCGTGATGCCAGCCGATCACCGGCTTGCCGTAGGGATGATTGAGATAGAGCGCGGCCGCGATCTGCTCGCCGAGCCGAGCCGCCGGCACGTTGCCGGAGACCATGTTCCATTCCTCCAGCACGACCTTGCGCTCGGAGGCGACGTTGTCCTCGCTGAGGATCAGGCCGGTCATGCGATCGGCCTCGAAGTCCATGACCGTCGCGAGATTCTGCGGCGTCACCCGCTGGAAGTAGCTGGTGTAGTCGGACGAGGTGAACGCGTTCTCCTGGCCGCCGATGGTGGCCAGCGTCTTGGAGAACCGGCCGGCCGGATTGCGTGCCGTGCCCTTGAACATCAGATGCTCGAGGAAGTGCGCGATGCCCGACTTGCCGGGCGGCTCGTCCGCGGCGCCGATCCGGTACCAGATCATGTGGGTGACGACCGGCGTGCGGTGGTCGGGGATCACGACCACCTGCAGGCCATTGTCGAGGGTGAAGCCGGCAGCCCCCGCGGCGGAGGCGATTTCGGCCGAGCACGGCGATGCGGCCATGCCGGCCAGCGCCATCAAGGGCGCGATCAGTCCTATCCGCACGATGATGTTCTCACGAGGTCTCCGTCGGCGCCATATGCGCGATGATCGTCAAACGCCCGCCGCCTACGTCGCCGCCACGCTCGGGCGGGCGGGTCGCAGCGATGCCGATGCGGAGCGCTCCGATATTTGTCGCGTTTCCTTTCGGAAAACCGGTGTCCACTTTTCCGGGAAATGCTCTAATGGACCTTGCCCTGGTCGTCGGCCACGCCGCGGTCGGACACATTGGCGGGGGCCGCCGGCTTGCTCGAGGGATTGATCCCATAAGGAAACTTCTGCGACGGCGTCTGGTAGCCGTTCGGCGGCTGGGTCAGGCTGGTGCGCGGCGGCTCGCCCTTGAACGGCGCCGACTCCTCCTGCTTGTTGCCGAGCAGCGAGTTGATGTTCCAAGAGCCGAACAGCCCGCCGCCGGCGCCGCCGGCCTCCGATTCCTTCAACACCCTGCCGGGGTCGGCATTGGCGTTGGGATCGGCCGTCGTCACCCGGCCGGCGCCGCCGGCCGCGCCCTGCTGCAGCTCGCGCTGGATCTCCGCCGAGGTCTCGTTGGTGGTGTTCGGATCGCGCTGCTTGACGATGCTCTTCTTCTTCGGCCGCTTCTCGGGATTGACCGGCCACGCCGGGTTGCTCACCGGCGCGGCGGCCTCCGGCGGAGGCAGATCGCGGCTCGGCGGGATCACCAGCGGCGGGCGCTCCTGATAGTCGATCGATTCCTGGCGGCCGACGTCGACGCCGAGCCCGCCGAGAATGTTCTTGATGAGCTTCTGCTCGAACGGCTGATCGTCGTCGGCGGCACGCGCGACGGCGCCGCCGGCGACGATGATCGCCACGCCGAGAAGGCCGCCCACGACCGCGCGCCGAAGGCGCTTTGTCGCATCGACTGTCGAAAGCTCGCGCACGGAAGCCACCCTTTGCTGCGCCGACGTCACATGCTGGTACGCTACACCATGCCCCGATAAATCATACCGGGCGAATCTACCATAATCTTGACACGCGATCCCCGGCAAATCCTGACCCGGAAAATTCATCAGTGTTCTCCGCAGCTTCACGGAGACTCCTGGGTTGGCGCTTGTGCACCTCGATCAGGGCGCTTTTGCGGCACGGGGTGCGACCAATGCGTCGTACAGAAGCCCGGCAACGCCCGCAACGATGGCACAGTCCGCCAAGTTGAACACGTACCAGTCGATCCGCGAGGCCGCCGTCCCGATATGGAACAGAACGAAGTCGGCAACCGCCCCGTGGACGAAGCGGTCGATGGCGTTGCCGACGGCGCCGCCGATGATGAGCCCGAGCGCGATCGCGCCGAGCCGGGAGTGGGCGCGGGCGAGCCACACCCAG
>JBEKZK010000421.1:0-4816 GCA_049509935.1 Xanthobacteraceae bacterium
ACCTGATGTCACTGTGGGACAGCCTGGAACGAAACGTCAACCAGGCGAGCCGCTTCCTGTCGGGCGCGGAAGCGAGCATCGGTCTCGACGCGCTGCGCGGTGCCACGAGCCTCGGCGGCCGGCTGCCGGAGCTGGCGGGTCGGTCGGTTCTGATCGCGCCCCACGATCAGTTGGCGACAGCGGTGTCGTTGATCGAGCTCGACGGCATCGCGCGTCGCGTGACGCTGTGTCCCCCCGACGTCAAGCCCGCGCACCTCCTCATGGTGGTCGCCGATGCCGGCATCGACGCGATCGTGTCCGACCGCCCGGATCTCCTCAATGGCGATCTCGACGTTGCGGTGCGCGTCATGCCCGATCTGAGATTGACGGCGACGCCGTGCGACCGTCCCGAGCAGCGCCGCACGGAGTGGGTGCTGCTCACCTCGGGCACGACCGGCGCGCCGAAGATGCTTGCGCACACGCTCTCGGGGCTCGCCGGCGCCATCGCGACAACCGACAACGTCGGCTCAGTCTGGGGCACGTTTTACGACATGCGCCGTTACGGGGGACTGCAGGTCTTTTTCCGGTCGATACTGGGCGGCGGGTCGTTCGTGCTCTCGAGCGTCGACGAGCCGATCGGCGATTATCTGCTGCGCCTCGGCAGACATGGGGCGACCCACGTGCTGGGAACGCCGTCGCACTGGCGGCGTGCGCTGATGAGCCCGTCGGCCCGCGCCATCGCGCCGCGCTACGTGCGCCTGTCGGGTGAGATCGCGGATCAGGCGATCCTCGACAGCTTGCGCGCCTTCTATCCCGACGCCAAGATCGCACATGCGTTCGCCTCGACCGAATCCGGCGTCGGGTTCGAGGTGAACGACGGGCTGGAGGGCTTTCCGCCGAGCGTGCTCGGCCGCCATGGCGACGTCGAGATCAAGATTGTCGACGGCTCGCTGCGATTTCGCTCGGCGCGTACCGCGAGCCGCTATCTCGGCGGTGACTCACGCGCGCTGATGGATCCCGACGGCTTCGTCGATACTGGCGACATGGTCGAGCTGCGCGACGGCCGCTACTACTTCCTCGGTCGCAAGTCCGGCGTCGTCAATGTCGGCGGACAGAAGGTTCATCCCGAAGAGGTCGAGGCTGTCATCAATCGGCATCCTGCGGTGCGCATGTCGGTCGTCCGTTCCCGACGGAGCCCGATTACTGGAGCGATCGTGGTCGCCGATGTGGTGCTGACGCCGGAGGTCGGCGACGACGCCGGCCGGATTGCGCGATGCAAGGTCGAGATTCTGCGGCTCTGCGGCGAAGCGCTGCCGCCGCACAAAATTCCGGCGATGATTCGCGTCGTGCCCGGCCTCGGCGTCGCCGCCGCCGGCAAAATCGCGCGTCACGACCCGGCGCATTCGACAGACGGTTAGCGGCGCGCGGCCGGGACCCGACCCGGTCAGCGGAAGCCGGGCCGATTCCAGCGTGATGCCGGCGCCGGCTCGACTCCGGCCGGGCTCCTGCCGACGGCATGTCGCGCATACGTGAACCGGGGCATTCACATCAGCGGGGGTACGGTGCTCAGGCGCCGGCTCGCTGCTGGCGGACCGCGACCGGACTGATGCTGGGGCCGTCCAACTCGACGGGCAACAACTCGTCGAGCTCGGACCTGATGCGATCCGCCAAGGCCTGAACCTTGCCGATCTTGCGGAACGCCGCGTCGACCACGGCTCGAGCCTGCAAGTCCGCCAGATCGATGGAATCGAATGCCTCGAGCAGGGCAAGCCCGCTGTCCCGTCGCGCGGGATCGCCGTGCAGCACGTGGCACAGCGCCTTGATGGTGCGCGCCGACAGCGCGCCCTGAACGTTGTTCGCCGTCTGCGTGACGCACTGAAGCGCTGTGATGAGCGTGTCGTGCCCGTACCGCTTGAGACACTGCGCGATCGCTCCGACCGCCATCGTCTGACCGGCCGCCTGCTTGTCGATCGGAACCGGATAGCGCAGAAGCTCCACGCCGCCACGGGTGCAGATGTCGGTGACCTGCTCGGCCCACGGTTCGCCGGCCACCACCGCGGCCGCGTGCAGCGCCATCCGCGAGATCGGCGTGGTGACGCCATTGATGGCCTTGAAGGCTCTCGCCTGCTCCTCCCGTGCAGCCACCACAATCTGACACGGGACGCTCGCGAAACCCGCCAGAGCCGCAGCCGTCGTCCGGTGCTGTCCGTCGATGATGGCGAACTTGCCCCCCTCGACGGGAGAAACGACGACCGGCGCGAAGCACGACCAGGAGAAGGCACGGGCGATCCGGTCGACGTTGCGGCGACCCTTGCCCACGATCGGCCTTTGATACCAGGGATCGACGACCATCTGGTCGATCCGGATCCACTGCAGCATGGGGGCGGCACCAGCCGCAACGGTCTTGGGCCTTTCGAAACTTTCGGTGGAGATCGCTCTCATCTTTGACCCTCGGCACACGCAACACCGTTCAAAGCCAACAAGGGCGCAGGCCGCTCACGCCACGAAACCGGCAAATCCCGATAGCAGCCGACACAAGGAGTGCATGAACTCACATTTCATTTCAATCGGCATTGGGATGCTAAAATTATGTGGCGGGACTATGTCCGCTCGAAAACAAACAAACGTCTGGCCGAACCCGCTGCCTTCACGCCGTTCGGTCGCCGGCGAAGACAGCGCTCGTGCGCGATGACGCAACGCTGGGGAATCGGACGGGGCAAGGGTTTGATCGACCGTCGCGATCAACCGAAGCTTGAGCGCCGCATCCTGACCCTCCCCGGAATGGACCATCCGCTGATCAGGAGTGATGTCGGCGCGTATCCCGACAAGGTCGCCCGGGACAAACTAATTTTTCGGTCCGATGGCGGACGATCCGCCATGTCATGCTTCGCGAAAGGGTCTGGGGCAGAATGCTCGACCTCTAAAGTTGCGGCGTCGTCGCAATTCCACCGCTACCCTGCCGAGATTTGGTTGCAGGAGAGAGCGATCACAAAGTCAGGACAAATAATCATTCGCACATTTTGATCCATGCCGCACGAATTGAGCCTCTTATAAAAAATCAATTCGTCGACGCAGACAAACGTTAGACGCACCGCCACAAATCGGACACGCTGTATCCGCTCGATGCAGGAATGCTCACAAATCAAGTTCGTGCGGCCGCGTCAGCGAGCGCGGCGGTTCTTCCCGACGCCCTCTCGCGGCAAGTGTATTGCATCCTGGGGATTCCGATAGACGCGGTTGAAATGCCCGCCGTCTTGAGCCGCATCGAAGCCGCGGCGGCAAGGTCCCTGCCGTATTCGATCTCGACCCCCAATCTGAATTTTCTCGTCAGCAGCCAATCGGACCCGGATTTCAGGGAAACCCTTCTTCTCAGCGATCTTTGCCCGGCTGACGGCATGCCGATCCTGTGGATCGCCCGGCTCATCGGGGTGCCGATCAAGCGGCGAATTGCCGGATCGGACATCTTCGAGGCCCTGAAACAATGGCGCCGGCCCACCCACCCCCTGAAAGTCTTTCTGTTCGGAGGCGCCGACGGGGCCGCCGCGACGGCGGCGCGGGCGCTCAACGGCGGAGCCAGCGGCCTGAGTTGCGTCGGTTCGCTCAATCCCGGCTTCGGCTCGGTCGAGGACATGAGCCGCCGCGACATCATCGACCACATCAACGCGAGCGGCGCGGACTTCCTGGTTGCCGCGTTGGGTGCCAGGAAGGGACAGTTGTGGTTGCATCGTAACTCGCATCGCTTCGCCATCCCGATCCGGGCACACCTTGGCGCATCGGTCAACTTTCAGGCCGGAACGGTGAGACGGGCGCCTCGTCTCGTCCGCGAGGCCGGCCTCGAATGGCTGTGGCGCATCAAGGAGGAGCCCTATCTGTGGAGGCGGTACTGGAACGACGGCAGAGTGCTTCTCGGCCTGCTGTTTTCAAGGGTGCTGCCGCTCGCGGTCCTGTCAGCGTGGTCGCGGCTGACACCGCGGCGACGCAGACATCAATTGGCCATCACTCAGGAGCACGGTGACGGCTCGATAACGGTGAAGCTGTCCGGGCCGGCAACGGCTCCCTTCGTCCGCGAGATGATTCCGGCTTTCCGCGCCGCCATTGCGACGCGCAAGCAGGTCATTGTCGATCTGTCGGCTGCGCGCGCGATCGATGCACGCTTCCTCGGCCTGCTTCTGATGCTGCGAAAGTCTCTCGGGGCAGAGGACAGGTTTTTGACGGTCGCCGGGCTTTCTTCCGGGATGGAACGAATATTTCGTCTCAATGGGGCCGACTATCTGCTTCGCGACTGTGGCACATGGCCTCGGAGCGGCCCGAGCGGTTGATCGCGAAGGGCAGACGCATCGCCAATGCTCGCTGGAGCGCGCAGAGCGTTCGAGGGAGGACCCCAATGCCGATGCTCGCGATCAACGGCGTCGATTACGATGTCGACGCAGATCCCGATACGCCGCTGCTCTGGGTGATCAGGGAATGGGTCGGGCTGACGGGCACAAAATACGGCTGTGGAATCGGACAATGCGGCGCTTGCACGCTCCATGTAGACGGGATCGCGAGGCGTTCCTGTGTCCTGCAGGTCGTCGACGTCGCGGGCAAGCAGATCACCACGATCGAAGGACTTGCTCGAACCGGCGTCGTCCACCCGGTGCAGAAGGCCTGGAGCGACTACGACGTGCCCCAGTGTGGCTATTGCCAGAGCGGGATGATCATGGCGGTCGTCGCGCTGCTCGAGGAGAGGGCGAAGCCGACGGACTCAGATATCGACAAGGCGATCACCAATATTTGTCGATGCGGAACCTATCAGCAGGTGCGAATGGCGATTCACGCCGTCGCCGACAAGGCGTGA
>JBEKZK010000422.1:0-4812 GCA_049509935.1 Xanthobacteraceae bacterium
TTAATGATATATGGCAGCGTATCCGGATCAGTAACCCATAGAGCATATTCTTTCTTTTTCATACCAAGGTACTCGTGCAGAGACTGACCATCCTGCTTGTGCCATTGGTCAACGTAATCATCGATTTCGTCCAGCAAAACCCTCCCTGCAAGAGCAAGCTCTACGAATGACTTGTGTTGATCCGACATCGATCTTTCTCCGGGGCACGCTTGTTTCACCCAGTCTCCCGTCACTGGATCAAGTGCCCCCAACCCCGAAGCGCAGCCTCCCCTACTCCCCGCCGCCGCCACCGCCCGCATACCCCGTGATCCGCCAGCCGCCGGCTTCCTTGACGTAGCACAGCTGATCGGAGACGAGCGGCATGACGCCGCTCACCAGCACATACCCGACCTTGCCGGACGGCGCGACGATCCGGATCCAGTCGGTGATCGACTCGCTCTGCTTCTCGTCGGCGTAGAGCCGCAGCAGGTTGATGCCGAGTTTTTCGACCACGGGCGCGCCCGGCGCGGGCTTGGCGCGGACCTCGAGCCCGGGCGCCGACGGGTAGGCCCATTCGGTCGGGTCGGTCCTGGTCGCCTGGGCGACCTCCTCGAGGTCCTTCTCGTTGAACACCGGGGTGGCGGGCGTGCAGATCACGCCCTTCATCTCCGGGTTCTGCTCGCCGGTGGTATCGGCGACGTAAGCCGCGAGCGCCTCCCAGCCGGAGCCGTCCTTGGCGTCGAGGCCCATCGCGGCCGCCAGATTGTCGACGCCCGGCTTCTTGGCGTCCGCCACGTTGCTGTCCTCGCGCTGCCAGAAGAAGCCCTTGGTGACGACTTTTGCCGCGAGCGCGGCGCGATCCTTCTTGCGGGCGATGTCGCCGAGCTCCTTGCGGAACGCCTCGAGGGTCGGATCGGCGATCGGCTTGGCGAGCGTCACCGGCATGAGCTTGTAGGGGGCGGGCGGGGCGGCCTGCGTCGGCTGCGGCTCGGGGGGAGCTGCTGCCGGCGGCGGCCCGCTCGGCTTCGGCTGCTGGGCCACCGCGGCCGGGGATGCGAGGGCGAGCGCAAGCAACAGTGCGGTCGAGGTGACGCAGAGGTGGCGCATGCGGGTCTCCTGTCGAGGGGGCCGATCTGCTGTATAGAATAGCAACTGCTCAAAGTAGTGCATATTCCGGCGAAAGCCTTGCCCCCGGGCTTGATCTGGGGGTTCGCCCCCCGGACTCGTTCCGGGGGGCCTGCCCCCTGACCTCATAAGCGCCAAGTCAAGAACGCAACATATGCAACGTCGTCATCGCCCGCTTCAAGCGGGCGACCCAGTCATCACGGTCGCCGGTTGAGATATCGCGGCGCAACGTTTCGAGCGCTTTCGGCTACTGGGTCGCCAGCGGAACTCGGCTCACGCCGAGTTCCGGATCCTTTGAAGTCGCAAGTCGGACAAGGTCCGACTTGCCTGCGAGCCGGGCGATGACGATGCTGAGAGCGCGGAAATGTCTTATCCTGGCGGCGATGCCCTCCGACCTGCCCCCCGGACGGTGGATGCGCGCTCCCGCCGGACGCAGCCGCCGCCGCGACCCGGACCTTTCCATTTATTCATGCGGTGGACACCGCCAATTCATGTGACGCGCTGCACTCTTGCCGGGTCATCGCACCGGTATGGAGACTAAATCCATGGCGCTCGATCGGAAGGGCGAAGCCGCACTGGCGCTGCACCGGTTCGGCTTCGGTCCGCGCATCGGCTCGATCGCGGCGATCGCCGGCGATCCGCGCGGGGCGCTTGCCGCGGAGCTCGACCGACCCGCCGCCGGCCGCACCGTCGACCCGGATCTGCCGGACAGCGGTGCCGCGGGGCGCGCGGCGTTCGGCTTCCAGCAGGAGCGCCAGGCGGCGCGCAAGGCCGAGCAGGATTCTCGCAAGGCCGCGGCCGGCGCCATGGGGGACGCACCCGACGGCCAGCCGCCGTCCGCCATGGCGGCGCCCGCGTCCCCCGAGATGGCGGCCGCCGCGCCGGCGAAGCCCGGCGATCCGGCGGCGGTGAAACCCAGGCCGGAGCCCGGCGTGCCGCAGAAGCTGTTTCTCGGCGAGGCGAAGGGGCGGGTCGAGGCGGCGCTCGGCGCCGAGACCGGCTTCGTCGAGCGCCTGGTCTGGTTCTGGTCCAACCATTTCTGCGTCTCGGCCGACAAGAACGGCGAGGTCCGGGCGATCGCCGGCGCCTACGAGCGCGAGGCGATCCGGCCGCACGTGCTCGGCCGCTTCGCCGACATGCTGCGCGCCGTGGAGACCCATCCGGCGATGCTGCTCTACCTCGACAATGTGCGCTCGATCGGCCCCGGCTCGCTCGCCGGCCAGAACCAGCACAAGGGTCTCAACGAAAACCTGGCGCGCGAGATCCTCGAGCTGCATACGCTCGGCGTGCGCAGCGTCTACGGCCAGGACGACGTCACCAGCTTCGCCAACATCATCACCGGCTGGAGCATCGTGCCGTTCCGCCAGGATCCGGTGCACGGCGGCGAGTTCAGCTTCAATCCGCGCATGCACGAGCCGGGTCCGCAGACCGTGATCCACAAGACCTATGCGGACGGCGGGATGGAGCAGGGGCTCGCGGTGCTCGCCGATCTGGCGCGCCACCCGGCGACCGCGCACCACATCGCCGACAAGCTGGTCCGCCATTTCGTCGCCGACCAGCCGCCGCCGGCCCTGGTCGAGCTGGTGGCGAAGCGCTTCCTCGCCACCGATGGAGACCTGACGGAAGTGGCCCGCGCGCTGGTCACGGCGCCCGAGGCCTGGACGGCGTCACGCGGCAAGCTCAAGCGGCCCGGCGAATGGATCGTCGGGGCCCTGCGGGCGACCGGCGTGACGCCGCCCGACATCCAGCCGGTGATGCAGGCGCAGAACATGCTGGGCGAGCCGCTGTGGCGGCCGCCGGCGCCCAAGGGTTTTTCCGACGACACCGCGTCGTGGATCGACGGGCTGTCGCAGCGGCTCGACGTCGCGAGCCAGGTCGCCGCCCGGGTGTCGGCCCTGGTCGATCCGTCGGCGCTGGTCGATACGGCGCTGGGGCCGCTGGCATCGGCGGAGACGCGGGCTACGGTTGCCCGCGCCGAGAGCCGGCCGCAGGCGCTCGCTTTGCTGCTGATGTCGCCCGAATTCCAACGGAGATGACGCCATGCGCATCCATGCCCCGTCACGGCGCGAGCTGCTGCTCGGCTCCGGAGTCCTGTTCGCCTGGGCGCACCTGCCGAAGGAGGCGCGCGCCGAGGGTCGCGATCCGCGGCTGCTGACAATCGTCCTGCGCGGCGCGCTCGACGGGCTCGCAACCGTCGCGCCGGTGGGCGATCCAAACTGGCCGCGGCTGCGCGGCGACAAGGCGCTGGCGCTCGACGGGCCGCATCCGGCGCTGCCGCTGGACGGCTTCTTTGCCCTCAATCCGGCGATGCCGAGCCTGCATCGGCTGTACGCGGCCGGGCACGCCACCATCGTGCACGCGGCCGCAACGCCCTATCGCGAGCGCTCGCATTTCGACGGCCAGGACGTTTTGGAAAGCGGGCTCGGCCGCCCCGGCACGAACGATACCGGCTGGCTCAATCGGGCGCTGGCGGCGCTCGAGCCGGCGGGTCGCGCCGCCCCGGATCGCGCCGGCCACAACGGCCGCGAGGTGTTCGCGGTCGGACCCGTGGTGCCCCTGGTGGTGCGCGGGCCGGCGCCGGTGCTGACGTGGACGCCGCCGCGGCTGCCGCCGGCCAGCGACGACACCGTGATGCGGCTGCTCGATCTCTACCGCCATACCGATCCGGCGCTCGCCCGGGTGCTGGAGGAGCGCCTGGGCCTGGCGGCGATCGCGCGCGCCGGCGGCATGGACGAGAAGGGCAAGCCCGCGCAGCCGGGGCCGGCCGCCCAGGTCCGGCAGTTCTTCGCCGAATCGGCCGGCACCGCGGCGAAGTTCATGGCCCGGCCGGACGGTCCGCGCGTCGGCGCCCTCGCCTTCGACGGCTGGGACACCCACGCCGACGAGGGCGCGGTCGGCGGCCGGCTGGCGGCGCTGCTCGGCGCGCTCGACGGGGCGATTGCGGCGATCGAGACCGGGATGGGCCCGGCGTGGGGCGAAACGGTCGTGGTCGTGATCACCGAGTTCGGACGCACCGCCCGCATCAACGGCACCGACGGCACCGACCACGGCACCGCGACGGTGGCGCTGCTCGCCGGCGGCGCGCTGCGGGGCGGCCGTGTGGTCGCCGACTGGCCCGGGCTGGGCGACGCCGACCTGCACGACAATCGCGATCTCAAACCCACCACCGACCTGCGCGCCGTGCTCAAGGGCGTGCTCAGGGACCATCTGCGGTTGCCCGAATCGGTGCTCGCCTCGCGGGTCTTTCCCGACAGCGTCGCGGTGAAGCCGACGCCGGGGCTCGTCCTCTCGGCGTGACGCGCCGGGCGTCTTCGCCAAAAAAGCGCCGGCAAACAGGCCGCGCTCTCAGCGTCGTCATCGCCCGGCTTGCAGGCAAGTCGGACCTTGTCCGACTTGCGAACTTCAAAGGATCCGGAACTCGGCGTGAGCCGAGTTCCGCTGGCGATCCAGTAGCCGAGAGCCCTCGAAATAGCGCACCGCGATATCTCAACCGGCCACTGTGGTTACTGGGTCGCCCGCTTGAAGCGGGCGATGACGACGTTGCATATGTGTTGGGATCTTATCCAATCGCGGTAGACAACCCGGTCTGCCCGTCGACGCGGCCCGGCGCACTCCTCCCAAAGGTCGGAAACGCACCCCGACAATGCCGTCTGGATCGGCAATCTGCCGATCCTGGCGGCATCCTGCTTTCAGGATGCCCGCCAATTC
>JBEKZK010000423.1:0-4811 GCA_049509935.1 Xanthobacteraceae bacterium
TTGAGCCAGGTGAACAGGAGATGCGGCTTGTGGCGCAGCTCTCCCTTGAGCGGGCCATGGCCGGCCTCGAAGGCTTCCAGGCTGTCGCGGTAGGACTTCGCCTCCGCCTCGCTCAGAACGTCGATCGGGAAATAGAAGCCGTCCCGCCGGTAGGTCTCCACGGCCTGGCTCGACAACATGCTGGCATCTCCGTCCCTGAACGCGCGGGTGATCCCGCGTCTGATGTCGCGCGAGTAGACAGGGCGCGGTCGATACGGTCAAGCACGCGGCTTGATCTCGGAGAGCGCGCGCAGGACCTGCTCGACGCTCGGCGCCTGGTTTTTCTCCTGGAACGCGAGCAGGATGGATTCGACCAGCAGCGGACCGGGACAGCCGCTGAACGGCGGCTGATCGACCGGCGGGATGCGGATGTCGCGGATCGTCGTCTGGCTGCCGGCGGTTGCGAACTCGATGCGGATGATCGGCTCGGGGAGGTGGCCGTGGCGGATCGACAACACGTCATCCCAAGGGGTGAACCATTCCTCCTCGAGACCGAGCCCTCCCTTCGTCGGGTCGCGCCGCACCGCGATGCCGCTACCGGTGATCGTCAGCACCACGAAATAGACGCAGTCCTGCGTCCACGGCGTCATGTAGGTGCGGAACACCAGTTTGAACGCATCGGCCATTCGGCTGCCTGTCCGGCACGCGCCACGGCAAGGTTACCGGCCGGGCAAGTCATTGCCAAGCAGCATGTCGACCCGGATCGCCAATGGACGGGCTACCGCGAACGTGGGAAAATGAGGGGTCGTGCTCCTGCAGCGCCTCAACGGGAGTAGTCGATGCCCGACAACTCTACCAAGACACGTACCAAGGTGAAGCTGAAGACGGAACGCCCGCGTCTTCACAAGGTCATTCTCGTCAACGACGACTTCACGCCGCGCGAGTTCGTCGTCACGATTCTCAAGGCGGAGTTCCGCATGAACGAGGATCAAGCCTATCGGGTGATGATCACGGCGCACAAGCGCGGCGTATGTGTCGTCGCGGTGTTCACCCGGGACGTCGCCGAGACCAAGGCGACGCGAGCGACCGACGCCGGCCGTAGCAAGGGCTATCCGCTCCTGTTCACGACCGAGCCCGAGGAGTAGGTGACGGCCGCCCGGTAGATCCGGTGGCCGCCCGCCGGATCGTCGCGCCGAGGCCGTGGCGACGCGATCGTCTCGCATCGCCGAGTTGAGCGGCACGGGTCGGGCCGGCACGGGATGCTTTCCAGGCCATGATGACGGCGCTATCATATCTCGCTGCCATCCAGAGCATGTCCCTGCGAAGAGACCATGCTCCATCGCAAATACCGGAGGAACCGTGATCACCGACGCCCAGGTGGAGGCCTATCGTCGCGACGGGTTCGTCGTGGTCGAGGACATCATGACGCCGGCGGATCTGTCGGCTATGCGCCAGATCATCGCCGAGCTGGTGGCCGGTGCCGCCGCGGTCGAGACCCACACCGCGGTCTACGATCTCGAGCCCGGGCACACGCCGGCACAGCCCAAGGTGCGGCGCATCAAGGCCCCGCACAAGGTCCACCAGACCTTCGACGCGCTGGTCCGCAGCCCCGCCGTGATCGGGATCCTCCGCCGCCTGCTCGGTGCGGATTTGCGCTTGCACGGCTCCAAGCTCAACATCAAGGCTGCCCAGTACGGCTCCCCGGTCGAGTGGCACCAGGACTGGGCGTTCTATCCGCATACCAACGACGACCTGCTGGCGATCGGCGTGATGCTCGACGACATGGAGCTGGTGAACGGCCCGCTCCTGGTCACGCCGGGCTCGCACCGCGGGCCGGTGTTCAATCATCACGGCGACGACGGGCGCTTTGCCGGCATGATCGATCCGGCCGCGATCGGCCGCGAGATCGAGCAGGCGGTGGCCCTCACCGGCCGCGCCGGGAGCATGTCGTTCCACCATGTGCGCGCGCTGCACGGCTCGGCGCTCAACACCTCGACCCGCAGCCGCAACCTGCTGCTGTACGAGGTGGCGGCGACCGACGCGTGGCCGCTGATGGGCGTTGCGGATCTGGATGAGTTCAACAGCCGTCTGCTCACCGGCGAGCCGACCCTCGAGCCCAGGCTCGCGCCGGTGCCGGTGCGGCTGCCGCTGCCGCCGGCGGCGCGGCAGGGATCGATCTACGAGAACCAGACCAGCGCGACCAGGACGTACTTCAAGAAGGCGGCGGCGTAGCGCGAGCGGCGACGAGCGGGATCCGCCTCCACGGATCATGCGTCCGGCGGGCTTGGTCCGGCTCGCGGACGCAGGGCCTGCGCTCGGACGACGATGCGCGCCACGAAGCCTTCCGCCACACGGGAGGGACAGATGAGCAGCATTCCGGCGGCGGCCGCGCCGCCGCGCAAGGCCGCGCCGCTGCGGGTCATCCTGGCATCGAGCATCGGCTCGGCGCTCGAATGGTACGACTTCTTCCTCTACGGCACGGCTGCCGCCCTGGTGTTCGGCGAGGCGTTCTTTCCCAAATTCGATCCGCTGGTCGCGACGCTGCTGTCGTTCGCGACGTTCGGCGTCGGCTTCTTCGCGCGTCCGTTCGGCGGCCTGTTCTTCGGCTATCTGGGCGACCGGCACGGCCGCAAGCCGGTGCTCATCGCGACACTGCTGCTGGTTGGCATCGGCACCGTGCTGATCGGCTGCCTGCCGACCTACGCGATGGTCGGCGTGTGGGCGCCGATCGGGCTGGTGCTGCTGCGCTTGGTGCAGGGGTTCGGCGCCGGCGCCGAGTATGGCGGGGCGGTGATCCTGCTGGTCGAATACGCCCCGCGCCGGCACCGCGGCCTGTGGGGCGGCTTCGCGCCGCTCGGCGTATCGGTCGGCAATCTGCTGGCTGCGGGCGCGTTCGCGGCGGTGTCGATGCTGCCGCACGACCAATTCATGTCCTGGGGCTGGCGCGTGCCGTTCCTGCTCAGCATCTTGCTGGTCCTGGTCGGGCTCTACATCCGCTATCGCGTGACCGAGACGCCGGTGTTCCTCGCCGCCGTCGCCCGGCGCGCCGCCGTGATCAGGACCCAAAACCCGCTACTCGAGTCGGTGCGCCGGCAGCCGCGCAATTTCCTGGTGCTGCTCGGCGCGCGGATCGCCGAGAACGGCCTCGGCTACCTGTTTCCGGTGTTCGGCCTCGCCTATGTGACGAAGACGCTCGGGGTCGACAGCCAGGCGGCGCTCGGCGCCCTGATGGTCGCCTACGGGATCGAGCTGGTCACGATTCCGGCGTTCTCGGCGCTGTCGGACCGGGTCGGACGGCGGCCGGTCTATCTGTTCGGAGCGCTCAGCGGCATCGTTTTGGCGTTTCCGTTCTTCTGGCTGGTCGGGACCCGCGAGTGGATCTGGATCGCGGTCGCCTTCGTGCTCGCCCGGGCGATCGTGATCGCGGCGATGTTCGGGCCGCAGGCCGCCTACTTCGCCGAGCTGTTCGCGCCGTCGCGGAGGTATTCGGGCTTCGCCTTCGCGCGCGAGCTCGGCTCCATCGTGTCCGGCGGCCCGGCACCGTTCGTGGCGACCGCGCTGGTCGCCTGGGCGAGCGGCGCCTGGTGGCCGGTCGCGCTCTACATCGTGCTGCTCTGCGCGATCACGGCGTTCGCGGTGTGGTGCGGGCCCGAGACCTACCAGGACGACATCGCCGCCGACACCGACGAGCGCGCTCCCGCGGCGGCGGCGCGGCGGCCGGCGGTGGCTTGATCGTCATTTCAGACCCGCCATGGCGACTGCCATCTCGAGGAACATGCGGCGCTCTTCGCCGACGATCCGCAGAAACCCGGTCGCTTGGTAAAAGGCCCTGGCGGCGTCATCCTTTGCGTCCACGACCAGTGCAACAGCACCGATTCCCAACCGATCCGTCCGAGTGACTGCATCGACAATCAATCCGCTGCCGATTCCGCGTCCGCGATGCGCCTCGTCGACCGCCAAGCGCCCGATCAAGATCGCCGGCACAGTTTGATAACGCGGCAAGCGCTTTTTCTTGTCGGCAGGCAGGTCGTCCAGCGCGATGCTCGTCGCCGCCAATGTGTAGTACCCCACGATCTTGTGGGCGTCGTCGAGGGCGACGAAGCAACCAGCGACCCGGCGGTCGATGTCCTGGAATGCAAATTCCCTGAGGTAGCGGTCGAGCGCCTCGACTCCGCAATGGAACGCCTTGCGGTCGTGATCCCGGCTCAGAGGTTCAGTGACGAAGAGTGTCACCGAACCTCACGGATCAACCGGCGATGACGCGCCACAGCTTTCTTGAAGCCCGCCGGGGTCGGACGCGGTTTGGCAATCGCTTCGGCGAATGCACGCTGTCCCTCGAGGGTAAACCGGATGACCTGGGCATCCTGGATCGCGCGTCTGGCTGCTTCCTGCGCCGCCACCACTACGAAATCGCTGACCGTACGGCCTTGAATCTCAGCCGCGCGCTTGACCATTGCGAGCGTGTCCGGCGCGACGCGCGCCTCGAGCCTCGCCGACCGGCTCGTGTCCTTGAGCGGCATGTGGCCTCTCCTTTAATCCATATGTACGGCAATTTGCCGGGATACGCAAGAAGCATTCGGGCGATAGCTCAATCTCCCAGGCCAAAGGCCTTCGGCGGTCGACGGCGGTGGGATCGCCTCGGCATCGGAATTTCCGCCCTCGGCTCATCGGCCAGCAGCAGCTGCTTCAAGGTCGGGCGCGCCGACGCGCCGCCATCGAGCGCGGCGATTCGCCCTTGCACATAGGTTTCCATCAGCCTGGGCGCCGACGCGCCGAACATGCGGATGCGACCCGTATGGGCGAGCAGCAGCAGGCCGGCCGCATGCGCGAAG